>DASWOS010000247.1:0-4786 GCA_036398645.1 Dokdonella sp.
CGCATGCTGCGGCAGCGCACGCAGCGCGTCGGCGCTCATCGCCATCAGGCCGAGCCGCATCCAGCCGTCCTGCGCGACCGCACTGTGCACGCGCGCCGGCAGCACGGCGATGAGGTCGGGTACGACGGCGCCGATGCGCGCGGACGACGGCGTGCCCGCATGCCGCCGCTGCCAGACCCCGGCGAGGGCGAGCACCGACAGCACGGCGAATGCCGCCGCGAGCGCATACGGCAGGCGCGGCCGCGGCGCACGCGGCGGCCTCGCCACGGCGGTCGACGGCGGCGGCGCGACGATGGCGGCCGGCACAGCTGCTGCAGGCAGCGCCGCCGCGAACGCGTCGTCGTCGACGATCGCGGCCGTCGCCGGCGCCGCCGCGACCGGCGGCTGCGTCGCAATCGCAATCGGCGCGTTCGCCTGCGCACGCGCTGCCGCATCGGCCGTCCGCATCGGTTCGGCGTCGGCCACGCGCGGCTCCTCGCGGATCGCGGCGACCCACTGGTAGCCGAAGCGCGCCACCGTGCGGATGACGCGCTGCGCCTGGCCGTCGTCGCCGAGCAGCCGCCGCGCCTTCAGGATCGCCTGCGCGAGCGTGCCGTCGCTGCTGTCGACGCGGCCCCACGCGGCCGCGATCAGCTCGTCGCGGCCGACCGCGCGTTCGCGCTGCTCGATCAGGTAGACGACGACGTCGAACACGCGCGGTTCGACGCCGATCTCGCAGCCGTCGCGCAACAGGCGCCGCGACTGCGGGTCGAGCTGGAAATCGTCGAAGCGGTACAGCGACATCGCCGGGACATGTCGGATCGGAATGCCGATATGCGCCTGCGCGGCGCGAACGGTCAAGTGCCGCCCGATCGGTCGCGGCGCCGCAGCGGCGCGGCGCGCGCGCGGCGTGGTACAACGGCGGCGAGATCCGGCGCGGAGCAGACACCGATGGCGAGATTTCCGAAGATCGAGCGGGCGTGCCCGCTGGCGGCCGACGCGCAGCGGCGCATCGAACGCGATTGCGCGCAGTGCGGCCACACCGTGCACGACCTCGCTCCGCTCGACGACGCGGCGCGTGTTGCGCTGCTCGCCGGGCTGCGCGGCCCGGCCTGCGTGAAGTACCGGTTGCCGCACGCTGCGGCACGGCTCGGCGTCGCGCTCGCGGTCGGCGTGCTCGCGACCGACGTGGCCGCTGCGCCCGCGACGACGGCATCCGCCGCGGCGGCCGCTCCGCTCGAGCTCGACGACGACATCATGATCGGCGGCATCGACGATCCGCATGCGGCGCAGTGGTTCGATGCCGACGATCGGCCGGAGCTGCCGATGCAGCGCGAGGACGCCGCGGCGGTGCCGCCGCCGGACGCCGCCGCGACGCTCAAGGCCCGGCGTTAGCGCGCTCGGGCACGATGCCGGTCATGCCGACGATGCGCAGGCGCGCGATCGCCGGCACGATCGCGCGTGCGCTCGCCGTGCTGCCGTCGCCGAGCGCGAGCGCGACGTGGCCGGCGTCGAAACGCTCGAGCGCCGCGTCGTAGCTGATCCAGCGCGCGCCGTTCCAGGCCTGCACCCACATGTGCGGCACGAACACGTGGTCGCCGAACGGCGAGTGCGCCGAGTACGCGACGCCGAACGCGACGCGCGCCGCGATGCCGCGCGCGCGCGCGGCCGCGGCGAGCAGCACGGCGGTCTCGGTGCAGTCGCCGCTGCGTGACTCGAGCGCCTGCCGCGCGTCGCCGTAGCCGCGAAATTCGATCGCGCCGGTCATGTGCCGGCGCACCGCGGCGGTCAGCGCGCGCATGCGGCCGTCGACGTCGCCGCCGGCGCGGACGCCGCGCGCGAACGCACGCACGGCCGCGTCGTCGCTGCGCACCGCGTCGTTCGGCGCGAGATAGCCGGCCAGCGCCGCGGCGCTCGGCGCCGGCTCGCGGCCGCAGTCCGCGCAGATCGTCAGCACCGCGTCGTCGCCGTCGCGCTCGACGTGCTGCTCGGCGGTCTCCGGCCACGACCATTCGCGCGCGTCGACGCGCAGGCGGTAGCGGATCGTGCCGGCGCGCGCCGACGCGGAAATGCGATACGGCGAGCGGATCGCGAGCGCACGGATCGAATCGAGCGTCGGCACGTCGTCACCGGCGCGCACGGCGCCGACGCCGACGGCGAGCGCGGCGAGGCCGCCGATGCGTACGATCGCATGCCGATTCATCCGCGCAGCATACGGCGCGGTTGCGCCGAACCGCTCGATCGCGGTCGCCCGGCGATCGACACGCCGCGGAGGGTGCGAGCATTTCCGACGATGCCGTGTCCGTGCCGCACGTCGTGCCGGCGATGCCGGCACCGGCACTGCGCCGGCCCGCCCGCGCCGGCCGCGTCCGCTTCGCGGCGCGGCTCGACCATCACGTGATCGGCGGCGTCGACGATCCGCAGTCCGCGCAGCGGCCGTTCGACCGGGTAGGCCGCCGGGCCCGCTGCTCGACGAGGGGGCGGACGGCGCGCGGCGGCACGGCCTCCATCGACGTCGACGGCGAATGACCAAATCCAGACCCAAGCGACGTTCTTTCTCCATGCCCGCTCCGGGCGTGCGAACGGGGATCATCGCCATGTCACCCGCGAACACTTCGCGATTCGCCTTCGAGCGGCCTTTTCTGATCGGCGCGGGATTGCTCCTCGGATTGCTTCTGCGCGCGCCGAGCGCGGCCGCGACCTGCAGTCCAGGCCGGCCGGGACCGGAGCTCTATGTCGGCGATACCGCGAGCGACGCCGCCTGCACGCACGACGACCTGCAGTCGGCGATCGACGCGGCGACCTGCCAGTACGGCACCACGATCTTCGTCACGCGCGAGCACACCTACACGCAGCAGCACCTGACCATCGACGGCAAGAACGTCGACCTGATCGCGCGCGGCGACGGCCTGCATTGCGGCCCGATCGATCCGCCGATCTGCGCCCCGCCGTTCTGCCCGCCGCCGATCACCTCGCCGTTGGTGACGCTCGGCGGCCGCAGCGGCGACGCGGTCGTGTCGATCAGCGGCAACAGCACGGTGACGCTCCGCTACTTCGACATCAACGGCGGCGAGCAGGCCGCCGGCGGCGAGGGCGGCGGAATCCGCTTCATCGGCAGCGGCTCGCTGAAGCTCGACACGTCGTGGGTGCGCGCGAACCGTGCGAGCGACGGCGGCGGCGTGTATTTCGAGGGGACCGGCAGCGCGGTGTCGATGCTGACGCTGGCGGCCGGCACGGAGGTCATCGACAACGCCGCCGACGCGATCGGCGGCGGCATCCTGGTCAAGGGCAACGCGACGCTGAACGCGCTGGAGCCGCAGACGACGATCGAGTTCAACCACACCGACGGCTACGGCGGCGGCGTGGCAGTGGTCGGTCCGGCCCAGGCGAACATCGGCTCGCCGGGCGTCATCGGCGCCGCCGGGACGATCGGCGTGATCGACGACAACACCGCGGAATACGGCGGCGGCCTCGCACTCGTGTCGGGCACCGGCGACGACGACTTCGCGATCGCCCGGCTGTTCACGACGGACAGCACGCGGCCGGTCGCGATCACGAACAACACCGCGTCGCGCACCGGCGGAGGCATCTACACCCAGCCCTATGAAAACTTCTTCCCGTCCGTGCGGAATTCTCCTTATCTGTGCGCCTGGGACTTCCGCATCGCCGACAACACCGCGCAGGAGGGCGCCGCGGTCTATGCGGACGTCGATTCAGGTTCATTCGACGAGGGAAGCGTGATCCAGCTCGGCAACTGCGAGGAGAACGGCGAGTCGTTTCCGAGCGCACTCGGCGCGGTCCGCTGCACGGACGCGGCCCGCTGCAACACGATCGACGACAACCAGGCCGACGACCCGACGCAGGGTTCGGCGATCCTGATGCAGAGCGGCGGGATACTCGACGCCTCGCGGTTCTCGATGCGCGGCAACCACGTCGCGCACGCGATCCGCATCGTCGGCGACGGAACCGCCACCATCCTGGCCGACTGCCTGACCGCAGGCAACTCGGTCGCGCACGAGCTGCTCTACGCGAGCGGCGACGACACGCCCATCCACATCGAAGGATGCACGTTCGCGAACGATCGGATCGACGCGGCGCACGTCGTCCACACCGAATCGGACTTGTCGATCAGCGACACGATTCTCGCCGAGCCCGGCACGCTCGCACTGGATTACTCCGGCGATCCCGCCGACCTCGCGGTGCGTTACATCGTCTCGAACGACACCTCGACGCTGCCGGCGGGGACCGGTGTCGTGCAGGGGATGCCGCAGTTCGTGGACGCGGCGGGCGGCGACTTCCACTTGCAGCCGGGCAGTTCCTCGGCGTCGACATGGCGCCCGTACCCGACCACTTCGACTCCACCTACGGCATCGATCTCGACGGCAATCCGCGCACGATCGATCTGCCTTCCGTCATCGATGCGTACGGTCCGCGCGACATCGGCGCGTACGAAGCGCAGAACCTGTTCCACGAATGCGGCGCCGCCGATTCGATCTACTGCGACGGATTCGATCAGCCGTGAGCGCGTCGTGACGATGCCCGAAGGCAGGCGTCGCCGCCGCAGCGAGCCGGCGGCGGCGACCTGAACGATCGCACGGCCGCGGCCGCAGGAATCGTCGGCATCGTCGCGCGCTGGCCGCCTGCGCGCCATTCGACCGCTTCGGCGCGGCCGCGCGCGTGCGCCGGCGCGTGGGCGCGCGGAAAACCCGGCGGCCGCGTCGCCGATGCGCGAACCGGCCCGATGGCGTCGTCGCCGGCCGCGTGCCGTCGCCGACGGTGCTGACGGCGGCCGTCGACGCGGCGCGGC
>DASWOS010000248.1:0-1727 GCA_036398645.1 Dokdonella sp.
GCGCTGCGTCGATCGTTCCGTCGATGTCGACATTGATGGCTTTCGACACCGCGACCGAGCGGATGTCGGTCGCGCTCGGCCACGGCGGCCGCGTCTTCGCCCGAGCCGGCGATGGCGGCGCCAAAGCGTCGTCGACGCTGCTGCCCGCGATCTTCGACGTCCTCGCCGAGGCCGGCATCGCGCTCGCCCATCTCGACGCGATCGCCTTCGGCCGCGGCCCCGGCGCGTTCACCGGATTGCGCACGGCGTGCTCGGTCGCGCAGGGCCTCGCGTTCGGCGCGGGCAAGCCCGTGCTGCCGATCGACAGCCTGCTCGCCGTCGCCGAAGACGCGCGTGTCGAGGCCGGCCTCGACGGCCGCGTCTGGGCGACGATCGATGCGCGCATGAACCAGATCTACGCTGCCGAGTACGAGCACGCGAGCGGCCGCTGGACGACGCGCGTCGCTCCCTTCCTCGCGAGCTGCGACGACCTCGCCGAGCGCTGGCGCGACGACCCGCCGCACGCCGTCGCCGGCAATGCGATCGACGCGTTCGGAGCGCGTCTCGACACGCGCGGCGCATCGCTCGCGCCGGCCGCGACCTCGAACGCGCTCGCGCTCCTGCGCCTGGCCGAGCGCGGCTGGGACGACGGCGAGGCCGTCGATCCGGCGCTCGCCTTGCCGGTCTACGTGCGCGACCACGTCGCCGACACGATCGCCGAGCGCGCCGCCCACCGGCTCGCGGCTGCCGCCCAGCCATGAGCGCGCAGCTCGAGTTCGGCGACCTCGTGCTGCGGCCGATGACGGTGCCGTCGCTCGACGACGTGCTCGTCCTCGAGCACGAGGTCTATCCCTTTCCGTGGACGCGCGGCAATTTCGTCGACTCGCTCGCGGCCGGCTACACCGCATGGACGCTTCGCCTCGGCGACGGCGCGCTGATCGGCTACTGCGTCGCCATGATCGGCGTCGACGAGATGCACCTGCTCAACATCACGATCGCGCCGGCCTCGCGCCGCCGCGGCCACGCGCGTCGCCTGCTCGCCGGCCTCGTGCAGGTCTGCCGCGAGCGTGCGGCAAGCCGGCTCTGGCTCGAGGTGCGCGAGAGCAACGTCGACGCGCGCGAGACCTATCGCCGGCTCGGCTTCGCGGAGGTCGGGCGGCGGCGCGGCTATTACCCGGCGCCGGAGAGCCGACGCGAGGACGCGATCGTCATGACGCTCGACATCGCCGCCGGAGTGCTCGATGCGCTGGACTGAGCGTCAGCGCGCGATGCTGCGCGAGATGGGCGTGCAGGTGTGGACGCGGGAGCCGGCGCTGGTCGAGGTCGAGGCCGACGTCGAGGTTGAAGCGGCGAATGGCGGCGAGACGAGCGCGCGCGTCGCGCCGAAGCCTGCGCCTACGCCAGCCTTGGCCGCCCGGCCCGCGCCGACGACGGCACCGCCGGTCGTCGCCGATGCCGGGGTCCAGCCTGCCGACTGGCTCGTCGTCGGCGATCCGCTCGACGCCGCCGATCCGCAGCAGGAGCAGCTCCTCGACAACCTGCTGCGCGCCATCGGCGTGTCGCGGCGCGCGTCGTCGCGCGAGAGCCGCGCCGTCTTCGTCGACGATCCCGCGCTCGTCGCCGGCGCCATCGCCGCGGCCGCGCCGCGCTGCGTGATCGCGCTCGGCCGCGGCGCCGCGTCGACGCTGCTCGGCCGCGACGAGCCGATTGGCGCCTGGCGCGGTCGCAGCCATCGTCACGGCGACGTG
>DASWOS010000249.1:0-2272 GCA_036398645.1 Dokdonella sp.
GCCGCGGCTCATGCGGCGCACCGTGCGGCCGGCGCTGGCCGCGGCGCGGTCGCCGCGTTCGCCGCGGCCTTCGTCGTCGCCTGGCGTGCGTCGAGCAGCGCCGCGAGCACGGCGGACCAGGCCGCGAGCAGGTCGGCGTGCTCGGCGTCGGCCGGATGCAGCGCGACGCGCAGCAGCGGCGCGTTCCGCGTCGCCGCGCCGGCGAGCGCGAGCCCGGCGCGGCTCGCCCGGCGGCGCCAGGCCGAGCGCGCCGATGCGCCGATGCACGGCGCCGCGACGGGCGGAGCGCCGTCGAGCGGCACCAGCTGCGTGTGCGTGCTCGTGTAGCGCAGCGGCGCCGTCGCGAGCGCTGCGCGTGCGCCGGCGCCGAGCAGCCAGGCCGGCGCGACGAAGCCGTGCGGATGCCAGCCGAGGCGGCCGAGCATCGCGAGGCCGGCGTCGATGCGCGCGGCCGCCGTGCGCTCGTCCAGCGCGGCGAACTCGCCTTCGCCGGCGGTCAGGCGCCGCCGCAACAGCCATTGCCTGGGCGTACGCGGCGGCGCGGCGTCGTCGAGATGGAAATAGCCGTGCAGCGCGACCTCGTCGCCGCGCGCGAGCCGGCGGTCGATCGCGCGCACGAACGCGGCGTCCGCGTCGGCGCGGCCGCGGCGGTGGTAGTCCGGCACGACGAGCAGCGTGAGCGGCGGCGCGCCGAGCGCGTCGAGCCGGTCGAGCAGGCGCACGCAGCGCGGCCAGGTCGCCGGCGCGACGTCGTGCAGCGCGATGCAGAGCCGCCGCGCGGCCGGCGCCGCCGGCGCGCTCACGCTTCGAGCGCCGTCGCCGCGGCGTCGTCGTGCGGCGCGGCGAGCGGAGCGCGGGCGCGCAGCAGCTCGGCGTAGCGCTTGAGCTGGCGCGGCAGCGTGTGCTCCCAGAGGTAGTCGCGCTCGACGCGCGCGCGCGCGAACGCGCCCATCGCGTCGCGGTCGCTCGCGTAGAGCGTGCGCACCGCGGCCGCGAGCGACGCCGCGTCGTCGGGCTCGGCGACGACGCCGACCGGCGGGCCGACCAGCTCGGTGACCGCGCCGGCGCGCACCGCGACGACCGGCCGCGCGCAGGCCATCGCCTCGACGATGACCATGCCGAACGTCTCGTGGCGGCCGGCGTGGATCAGCGCATCGGCGCTGGCGAGCAGGCGCGCGAGCCGCTCGGCGCTCTGCTGGTACGGCAGCATCGTCGCGTTCGCCGACAGCGTCGCGTGGCGCTCGCCGCCGACCAGCAGCAGATGGTACGGCGCGCCGAGCGCGGCGAACGTGTCGAGCAGCAGCGGGATCTCCTTCTCGCGCGCCATGCGTCCGGCGAACACGAGCAGGCGCACGTCGTCGGCGAGGCCGAGCTCGCGGCGCAGGTTCGGATCCGCGCGGCTCGGATGGAACACGCGGCCGTCGACGCCGAGCGGCTGCACGGCGACGTTCGCGACGCCGAGGTCGGCGAGCCGCTCGGCGATCAGCCGGCTCGGCGCGAACACGCCGTCGAAGCGCCGGTACAGGTTGCGCAGGTACGCGCCGGCGGCGCGGCCGATCGCCGGCGCGAAACGGTCGCCGAGCAGACGCACGAGGTCCGAGTGCGCGAATGCGACGGCCGGCACGCCGAGGCGGTCGGCGACGCCGAGCGCGACCCAGGCGAGATGGTACGGATCGGCGATCTCGATCAGGTCCGGCCGGAGCTCCTCCAGCGTGCGCGCCCACTGGCGCACGCGCAGCGGCAGGCGATAGCCGCCGCCGAACGGAATGCGCGGGCAGGCGAGCTCGACCAGGCCCGGCTCGCACTCGCGCGTCGTCCGGCCCGGCACCAGCAGCGTGTGCCGAAGCTGCGGCCGCGCGGCGAAGAAGCGGCGCTTGGCGAGCAGGTAGCGCTTGACCCCGCCGCTGTGCGGCGCGAAGAACAGCGTCACGTCGACGATGTGCATCGCGCTAATAAGCCGGGGCCGCGTGACGCGCGTATGACGCCGGCCGCGCGGCGGCGCCGCGGCTCAGGCCGGCTGCGCGCGCTTGCGTGCGCCGCGGCGCAGCGGGAACGCTGCGCGCGCCGGCTCGGTGCGGCCGGCGTCGGTCGCGTCGTAGCCGGGCAGCCGCGCGATCTGCGCGCGCAGCTCCGCGCCGCGCAGCATCGCGAGCAGCTGCTGCATGACCGGTTCGCCGAGCCACTCGTCGCGGCACAGGAAGAAATAGCGTTCGTTGATCAGCGGCACGAAGCCGAGGCCGAAGCGGCGCGCCGGCACCTCGAGACCGAAGCC
>DASWOS010000250.1:0-8936 GCA_036398645.1 Dokdonella sp.
TAACGCGAAGACGACCGTCTACGAAATGTCGCCGCTCGGCCTGGTCGAAATGACGCGCAAGCGCACGACCGAGAGCCTCGAGCGGCAGCTCTGCGAGAGCTGCCCGGCCTGCGGCGGACGCGGCAGCGTGAAGACCGCCGAGACCGTGACCTACGAGATCTTCCGCGAGATCACGCGCGCGGTGCGCCAGTTCGACGCGCGCCAGCTGCTCGTGCTGGCCGCGCCGAAGGTCGTCAACCGCATCCTCGAGGAGGAGTCCGCCGCGGTCGCCGAGCTCGAGGAGTTCATCGGCAAGACGATCCGGTTCCAGCCGGAAGAGCATTACGCGCAGGAACAGTACGATGTCGTCCTGCTCTGAACGGCGGTCGCGGCCGGAGCGCGCGTGACGGTGCGCCGGCACGCGCGGCTGCGCCGGCTGCGTTTCGCCGCGATGGCCGCGTTCGCCGCGGTCGTGATCCTGCTCGGCGTGCTCGCCGGCCTGACCCAGCTGGCGATGCCGTGGCTCGAGCGGCATCCGCAGCACGTCGAGCGCTGGCTCTCGCAGCGGCTCGGCCGCGACGTGCACGTCGCGCGCCTGAGCGGCACCTGGGCCGGCGCCGGCCCGCGGCTCTCGCTCGATGAGGTGACGATCACCGGCCGCGACGCGGCGCAGGCGCCGTTCGCGATCCCGCACGCGGAGCTCGTGTTCGATCTCTACGCGCTGTTCGCGCGCAATCGCGCGTTCAGCGAGTTCCGCCTGTCCGGTCTCGAGCTCGCGCTCGTCGACGACGGCGGCGAGTGGCGGCTGCGCGGGCTCGACTTCGCGCCGGACGCGGGCTCGGACCGGCCGTTCTCGATGGGCGCGCTCGGCGCGCTCGAGGTCACCGACCTCAAGCTGACCGTCGACGATCCGGCGCGCGCGCTGCATCTCGCGCTCGCCGCGCCGGTCGTGCGCGTGCTGAATCGCGGCGACACGTTGCGCGTGCTCGGTCGCGTGCACCTGCTCGACGGTGATGCGGCGGCGCTCGACCTCGTCGCCGAGTTCGACCCGAACGCGCGCTCCGGCACGCTGTACCTCGGCGGCGCCGACGTCGACCTCGGCCGGCTCGCCGCGCACCACGCGCTGTCCGGCGTCGAGATCGGCGCCGGCCGCGGCGAGATGCGCGTGTGGGCGCGCGTCGACGCCGCGCGCGTCGAGGACCTGCGACTGCGCGTCGACCTGCACGACGCGCAGTTCACCGCGGCCGCGCCGCTCGCCGTCGGCGACGCGCTCGCGGTCGCGCCGCGCTTCGCGTTCGACCGCTTCGCGTTCGCGGCGCGCTGGCTGCGCCAGGAGCACGGCTGGACGTTCGATCTCGCCGACTTCGTCGCCGAGCACGGCGCCGACGCGCGCGCGGGCGCGGGCTCGGCGCCGCAGCCGGCGCGGCTCGACGTCGAGTGCCGCGGCGAGGACGAGCATCCGACCTGCCGCGCCGGCGTGCAGGCGCTGCCGCTGGAGCCGCTCGGCGATTTCGCGATGCTGGTCGACCGCGTGCCGGACGGCCTGCGCCGCTGGCTCTACCTCGCGCATCCGCGCGGCACGCTGGCCGGCGCCGAGCTGCGCTGGAACGGCGCCGACGACTACGACGTCGACGCGCGGCTGCGCGGCGTCGCGCTCGCCGACGCCGGCTTCGCGCCGGGCGTCGAGCATCTCGACGCGGACCTCTCCGGCGACGCGCAGGCGCTGCTGCTCGAGCTGCCGGTGCAGCCGCTGCGCGTCGACTACGCGCACGTGTTCCGCGCGCCGTTCCTGTTCTCGCGTTTCGGCGGCGACGTCGTCGTCAGCCGCGAGGACGACGCGTGGCGCATCGCGACCGATCGCCTCGCATTCGAGGGCGAGGACTACGGCGGCGAGCTGCGCGGGCACGCGGACCTGTACGGCGCGCGGCGGCCCTCGCTCGACCTCTACGCGAGCGTGACGCACGGCGACGTCGCCGCCGCGAAGCGGTTCTGGCCGACCACCGTGATGCCGCCGAAGGCGATCGCCTGGCTCGATCGCGCGCTCGTCGGCGGCCGCCTCGTCGAAGGCCGCGCCGCGATCCGCGGCGACCTCGAGAACTGGCCGTTCCACGACCTCGCCGGCCGCTTCGCCGCGCGCGGCGAGGTCGCCGATCTCGCGCTCGAGTACGACCCGAGCTGGCCGCGCGCGGAGAAGACGCACGCGTTCGTCGACTTCGTCAACGACGGCATGCACGTCGAGGCGGACGCCGGCGAGTCGCTCGGCAACCGGATCAGCGCGGCGAGCGCGACCATCGCGGATTTCGGCCCGCTGGTGCTCGACCTGGATCTGAAAGGGTCCGGCAGCGGCGCGAGCCTGCTCGGCTTCCTGCGCGCGACGCCGATCGGCAAGCGCTATCAGGCGCAGCTCAAGGACGTCGAAATCGGCGGCGAGGGCGCGGTTGCGCTGAAGCTGAACCTGCCGATCAAGCAGATCGAGTCGTCGACGCTCGACGGCGCGGTCGAGCTCACCGGCGCGGCGCTCGACGATCACGCCTACGGTCTGCATTTCGACGCCGCGGCCGGGCGCATGCGCTTCGACCGCAAGGGCTTCGCCGCCGACGCGCTCGAGGTCGGTTTTCGCGGCCGCCGCGCGCGGCTCTCGCTCGCGATCGGCGGCGACGTCGCCGACGCGCGGCACGTGCTCGAAGCGCGCCTCGGCGGGCGCTATCCGGCCGCGGCGGTGTTCGCCGACGTGCCGGAGCTCGCGCCGGTGCTGGCCAAGGCGCCGGGCGAGTCGGTCTGGAACGCCGGCGTCGACGTCGACGCGGACGGCGCGCGCACGCACCTCGTGCTGTCGAGCGACCTGCTCGGCACCGCGATCGCGCTGCCCGCGCCGCTGGCGAAGAGCGCCGACGCGGCGCTGCCGTTCCGCATCGCTTTCGATCTGCCGTACGCCGGGCAGATCTTCGTCGCCTCGCTCGGCACGCTCGCGGTCGCGAAGGGGCGCCTGCCGGGGCCGGGCAAGCCGTTCGCCGCGCGCGTGGAGTTCGGCCCCGGCCCGCCCGGCGAGCCGCCTGCGCAGGGTCTCGCGGTCGGCGGGCGCGTCGCCGAGCTCGACGTCGGCGGCTGGCTCGACCTCGTGCCGCTCGGCGACGCCGGCGGCGGCGCCGCGACCGGCGCGCTGCTGCAGCGCATCGACCTGCACGCGGGCGATTTCGTGTTCGGCGGGCGCCACTTCGGCGAGACGCAGCTCGGCATCGCGAGCGCCGCGGGCGTGACCGAGCTGCATCTCGACGGCGCGGCGATCGCCGGCGTGCTCGGCGTGCCGATGCTCGATCTCGCGCACCGCGGCATCAGCGCGAAGTTCGACCGCATCCACTGGCCCGACGCGCCGCCCGGCGCGCCGGACACGAATGCGCTGAGCGACGTCGCGCCGGCTTCGCTGCCGCCGCTGCACCTGGCCGTCGACGACTTCCGGCTCGGCAGCGCGAGCTTCGGCGCCGCGGTGTTCGAGAGCCACCCGATCGCGAACGGCATGCACGTCGACCGGCTCGAATCGAGCTCGCCGAACATCACGATGAAGTCGCGCGGCGAATGGACCGGCAACGCGAAGGACAACCGCTCGCACCTCGCCATCGAGCTGTCCGCGCAGAGCCTCGGCCGCATGATGGACGCGCTCGGCTTCGCCGGGATGATCGACGGCGGCACGACGCGCGCGACGATCGACGCGAGCTGGCGCGGACCGCCGTCGGCGTTCGCGCTGCCGAACCTCGACGGCACGCTCGACGTCAGCGTCGCCGAAGGCCGCATCCTCGACGTCGAACCCGGCGCGGGCCGCATCTTCGGCCTGCTCTCGCTGGCCGAGATCCCGCGCCGGCTGAGCCTCGACTTCAGCGACTTCTTCCGCTCCGGGCTCAGCTTCAACTCGATCACGGGCAAGTTCCGCCTCGCCGACGGCAACGCGTACACCGACGGGCTCACGATCAGGAGCCCGGCCGCCGACATCGTCGTGACCGGCCGCACCGGGCTCCGCGCGAAGGACTACGACCAGCGCATGAACGTGAGCCCGCACGCCGGAGCGACGCTGCCGCTCGTCGGCGCGCTCGCGGCCGGGCCGGTCGGCGCCGCGGCCGGTTTCGTCGTGCAGGGCATCCTGCGCAAGCCGATCGGCAGGGCGGTCGCGCTGCACTACACGGTGACCGGCAGCTGGGAGAAGCCGAAGATCACGCTGGTCTCGCGCGAAAGCGCACGCGGCCGCGCGAAGGCCGAGCCGGCCGCACCGGCGCCGGCGCCGGCGGGCGGGTTGCGCTGAGCCGGGTTGTGCTCTAGCGTGCGCGGCCCCATGAAAGGGCCTCGCGCGCCGGCGCCGCCGCGACGCGCGCCTTTCCGCCGTCACTGCCGATCACGCCATGACCGAACTCCTGACCCGAGCCGAGCAGCGCCTGCTGCGTCCGGGCGGCCTCGACGCCGCGGACATCGAGCGCGTGTTCGCGCGCCTGATGGGCCCGTCGATCGACGCGGCCGATCTGTACTTCCAGCATTCGCGCAGCGAGTCGTGGCTGCTCGAGGACGGCATCGTCAAGGACGGCAACCATTCGATCGAGCAGGGCGTCGGCGTGCGCGCGCTGTCCGGCGAGAAGACCGGCTTCGCGTACTCCGACGAGATCGTGCTGCCGGCGCTGCTCGAGGCGGCCGGCTCCGCGCGCGCGATCGCGCAGGCCTCCGGCGCCGGCACCGGCCGGCCGCTCGCGCTGGCCAACGCGCGCGCGCTGTATCCGCCGGTCGATCCGGTCGACAGCCTCGCGAACGAGCAGAAGATCGCCGTGCTGCGCGAGATCGACGCGTTCTGCCGCGCGCAGGATCCGCGCGTGAAGCAGGTCATCGTCAGCCTCGCGGCGACGCTCGACACCGTGCTGATCGCGCACTCCGACGGCACGCTCGCCGCCGACGTGCGGCCGCTCGTACGCCTGAACGTGCAGGTCGTCGCCGAGCAGAACGGCCGGCGCGAGGCCGGCAGCCACGGCGGCGGCGGCCGCTACGCGCTTCCGGAGCTGCTCGCGAACGGCCGCGCGTACGCGTTCGCGCGCGAGGCGGTGCGCGTCGCGCTGGTCAACCTCGAGGCGGTCGCCGCGCCGGCCGGCACGATGCCGGTCGTGCTCGGTCCGGGTTGGCCCGGCGTGCTGCTGCACGAGGCGATCGGCCACGGCTTCGAGGGCGACTTCAACCGCAAGGAAACCTCGGCGTTCGCCGGCATGCTCGGCGAGAAGGTCGCCGCGGCCGGCGTCACCGTCGTCGACGACGGCACGCTGGCCGGCCGGCGCGGCTCGCTCTCGATCGATGACGAGGGCACGCCGACGAACTGCACCGTGCTGGTCGAGAACGGCGTCATGAAGGGCTACATGCAGGATCGCCTCAACGCGCGCCTGATGGGCATGAAGCCGACCGGCAACGGCCGCCGCGAATCGTTCGCGCATCTGCCGATGCCGCGCATGACGAACACGTACATGCTGCCCGGCGAGCGCGATCCCGGCGAGATCATCGCCTCGGTGTCGCGCGGCCTCTACGCGGTCAACTTCGGCGGCGGCCAGGTCGACATCACCAGCGGCAAGTTCACGTTCTCCGCGAGCGAGGCGTACCTGATCGAGAACGGCCGCATCACGCGCCCGGTCAAGGGCGCGACGCTGATCGGCTCGGGTCCGGACGTGCTGACGCGCGTGTCGATGATCGGCAACGACCTCGAGCTTGACGAAGGCATCGGCGTCTGCGGCAAGGACGGCCAGAGCGTGCCGGTCGGCGTCGGCCAGCCGACGCTGAAGATCGACAGCATGACGGTCGGCGGCACCGCGGCATGACCTCGGCGTGGCCGCCGCGCGGCGCGCGCTGGCTCGCGCCTTCCGCATCGGGTTCCGCCGCCGCGCTCGCGCCGGCGCGCGACGCGAGTCCGGCCTGGGCGCGCACGTCGTCGCGACGCGCGAGCCGTGCGTCGCGACGCGGCGCGCGATCGGCGCCGACGATCTTCGCGTGCCGCCTTCCGGCGCGACCGCGCGGGCGGCGCTCGGCGGGAACGCGCACGTGGCGCGCCGAACGCCCCGGCCGTCACTCCGGCGCGGCGTCGCCGCGGATCATCGTCTCGCGCAGCGTGCGGAACAGCTCACGGAACGCATGGGGCGGCTTGCCCGCCGCGCGTTCGGCGAGCGCGTTGCGGACGAGCTGGCGCAGGCGCTGGCGGTCGATTTCGGCGTATTCGGCGACGAACGCCGTGAGCGCGTCGTCGCCGCCGTCGAGCAGGCGTTCGCGCCAGCGCTCGACGTGGTGCAGCGCCGCGGCCTCGCGGCGCGCCTCGTCGCGATCGTGGGCGAGCGCGCGCCGGATGCGTTCGAGCGTCGCCTCGTCGAGCTTGCGCATCTGCTTGGCGAGGAACTGGAGCTGGCGCTTGCGCGCGATGTGCGAGGTGACCGCGCGCGTGCGCGCAATTTCTTCGTGCAGCTCGTCGTCGAGCGCCAGCCGCGCGAGCTCGGCGTCGCTCATCGACGCCAGCGTCTCGGCGAGCCGCAGCACGTCGAGCGCGCCGCGGCGCAGCTCGCTGCGGCTCGGGCCGCGCGCGCCGTCCTGCGCGTCGTCGTCTTGAGTTGGATCGTGCATCGGAAAAAGGTCCGGACCCGTCGTCGTGAACATTCTCGTGAATCCAGAAGATAGCAGCTCCGCCGAGCTCGACCGCCTCGCCGAGATCGCCGAGGACGTGATCCGGCGCTGCCGCGCGAAAGGCGCGAGCGAAGCCGACGTCGCCGCGAGCGTCGACAGCGGCCTCGCCGTCAACGTGCGCCTCGGCGAAGTCGAGACCGTCGAGCGCACGCGCGACCGCGGCGTCTCGGTCACCGTGTACTTCGGCAAGCGCAAGGGCTCGGCGAGCACGGCCGATCTCGATCCGGAATCGATCGAGCGCACGGTCGAGCACGCCTGCGCGATCGCGCGCTACACCGAGGAGGACGCCGCGAACGGACTGCCCGACGCGGAGCTGCTCGCGACCGACGTGCCCGATCTCGACCTCTGGCATCCGTGGGACGTCACCGCCGAGGACGCGATCCGGATCGGCCTCGAGATCGAGGACGCCGGCCGCGCGTTCGATCCGCGCATCGGCAACTCCGAGGGCGCGTCGGTGCAGGTCGGCGCGTCGATGACCGCGTACGCGAACTCGCTCGGCTTCGTCGGCCGCGAGCGCGGCACGCATCATTCGCTGTCGTGCGCGCTGATCGCCGAGGACGCGAACGGCATGCAGCGCGACTACTGGTACGACAGCGTGCGCGCGCCCGGCGATTTCGCGCCGGCCGCGGAGATCGGCCGCAAGGCCGCCGAGCGCACGGTCGCGCGCCTCGGCGCGCGCTCGATCGGCACGCGCGAGTGCGCGGTGCTGTTCGTGCCGGAAGTCGCGCGCGGGCTGATCGGGCACTTCCTGTCCGCGGTCAGCGGCGGCGCGCTGTACCGGCGCACGAGCTTCCTCGTCGACCACGTCGGCAAGCGCGTGTTCCCCGGCTGGATGCGCATCTCCGAGCGTCCGCGCATTCCGCGCGGGCACGGCTCGAGCGCGTTCGACGCCGAGGGCGTCGCCACGCGCGACTCCGAGCTCGTCGAGCACGGCGTGCTCGCGCGCTACATCCTCGGCAGCTACTCCGCGCGCAAGCTCGGCCTCGCCACGACCGCGAACGCCGGCGGCGTGCACAACGTCGTCGTCGAGCCCGGCGCCGACGACTTCGCCGCGCTGCTGAAGCGCATGCACCGCGGCCTCGTCGTCACAGAGCTGATGGGGCAGGGCGTGTCGCTGATCACCGGCGACTACTCGCGCGGCGCGAGCGGCTTCTGGGTCGACAACGGCGAGATCGTGCACGCGGTCGAGGAGATCACGATCGCGGCGAACCTGCGCGACATGTACGCGAACGTCGTCGCGGTCGGACGCGACGTCGACCCGCGCTCGCACATCCTGACCGGTTCGATCCTGCTCGAGCGCATGACCGTCGCCGGCGCGTAGCGCGTCGGCGTCGCCGGAGCGGCGCCGCGCCGCATGCGGCCGCGCCGAGGCGCGCCCGCGGCGCTCCGCGGCGGGGCATGACTTCCTGCGCTTGACGGCGCGCCGCCGTGCGCCAAGAGTGGAACCGTCCGTTGGCACAGGAGGTTCGCGTCATGAACGAGTACGACAACACCGTGCCGCCGAGTCCGCCGGCCGCACCGCCGCCGCCGGCGTCCAGCTCGAGCGACGACCGCACCTGGGCGCTGATCGCGCATCTCTCCGCGTTCAGCTTCTTCATCAGCGGCATCGGCTGCGTGCTCGGGCCGCTGATCGTCTGGCTCGTCAAGCGCGACACGCTGCCGTTCGCGGCCGACCAGGCGAAGGAGGCGCTGAACTTCAACCTGACGCTCGCGATCGCGTTCGTCGCGCTGCTCGTGCTGACGGTCGCGACGTTCGGCATCGGCATCGTGCTCGCGTGGCCGATCGGCGTCGCGCTGTTCGTCGCGTGGTTCGTGCTGACGATCGTCGCCGCGGTCAAGGCCAGCGAAGGCGTCGCCTACCGCTATCCGTTCGCGCTGCGCCTGATCCGCTGAGCGCGGCCGCGCGACGACGCGCCGGCCGGAGCGCCTACGCGTCGCGCGCGGCGACGAACGCGGCGAGCTCGCGCAGCAGCGCTGCGCGCGCGTCCAGCGGCGCGATCGCGGCGAGCGCGCGTGCCGTCAGCGCGGCGAGCTCGGCGCGCGACGCGTCGAGGCCGAGCGTCGTCGGATAGGTCGGCTTGTTCGCCGCGGCGTCCTTGCCGGCGGTCTTGCCGAGCCGCTCGGTGTCGGCCTCGACGTCGAGCAGGTCGTCGCGGATCTGGAACGCGAGGCCGACGCAATGGCCGTAGGTCTCGAGCGCGTCGAGCGCGGCCGCGTCGGCGCGGCCGGAGGCGAGCGCGCCGAGCCGCACCGAGGCGCGGATCAGCGCACCGGTC
>DASWOS010000251.1:0-5654 GCA_036398645.1 Dokdonella sp.
GCACCGGTCTTGTGCACGTGCATGCGCTCGAGTTCGGCCGCGCCGAGGCGCGTGCCGACCGCGGCGAGATCGAACGCCTGGCCGCCGGCCATGCCGTGCGAGCCGCACGCGCCGGCGAGCGCGCGCAGCATCGCGAGCAGCGTCGCCGGATCGTCGGCGAGCACGGCGTCGTTGGCGAGCACCTCGAACGCGAGCGCTTGCAGCGCGTCGCCGGCGAGGATCGCCATCGCTTCGCCGAACGCGACGTGGCAGGTCGGCCGCCCGCGCCGCAGCGCGTCGTCGTCCATCGCCGGCAGGTCGTCGTGCACGAGCGAATACGCGTGCACGATCTCGACCGCGGCCGCCGCCGCGTCGAGCCGCTCCGGCGCCGCGCCGAACGCGGCGCCGGCCGCGTAGACCAGCAGCTGGCGCAGGCGCTTGCCGCCGCCGAGCACGGCGTAGCGCATCGCGCGGTGCAGCTCGACCGGCGGCTGCGCCGCGTCCGGCAGTGCGCGCGCGAGCACGTCGTCGGCGCGCGCCGACAGCGCGATCAGTTCGGGATTCAATGCGCTCACGCTTTCACTTCGCGATGCAGGTACGGCAAGGGGAGTCTCGTCGGAGGCGCGGTCGGCACGGCTGCGCATCGAACGACGTCGCGATCGCGCTCGATCGCGGCGCGATGATAAGCGAGCCCGGGCACGCGTGCGCCGGTTCGCCGACGATCGGCGCCGCGTGCCGCGGCGCGGCGGCGGGCGGCGCCGCGCTCACGACGAACGCGAAGGCCGCGAGCCGTGCGGACGGGCCGCTCCGGATCGTCGCGGCCGTACGCGCCGCCGCGCGTCCGCGAAGCGGCCGAAGGTACGAACAAAAGTCTTTACCGAAGCGGCGCCCACGACGAGCGCGACGTCTCAGGCGAGGGCAGGCGCCGCTCGGGTGCGCGGAGAGCCGGCTTGCGGTCGTGCGCGCCCGGCTCGTGAAGCGGCGCTCGCCGAGTGCGGCGATCGCGGCGGTGACGGCTACGGCACGTCGGGCTCGAACGGCCGTGCCATCGCCGGCGCGGCCGGGTCGAGCAACTGGCTGACGCGCAGCTCCGCGCGCTCGAGCGCGTTCTGGCAGCTCCGGTACAGCGCGATGCCGCGCTCGAACGATTGCAGCGAGTCGTCGAGGCTGAGGTCGCCTTGCTCCATGCGCACGACGAGCTGCTCGAGCTCGTCGAGCGACTTCTCGAAGTCGGCGATCTGCGCGGGTTCGGCGGCGGGGTTCGGCATGGCCGCGAAGCTAGCTCAGCGCATCGGCAAGATCAACGGCCGCGTCGCCGCGCCGCGGCGAACGGCGGCGCTCGACCCATTCGAGCCGCGCGCGCAGCGGTTCGAGCAGGGTCGCCGCGGGCTCGCCGAGCCAGAGATCGGCGACCGCGGCGAGGCTGCCGTCCGCTGCGAACAGCAGCGGCAGGCGGCCGCGCTGCCACGGCGGCACGCCGACTTCCTGGAACAGGTCCTTGAGCTCGCGCAGATGTCCGCCGATGCGCATGCGCAGGCTCTCGCCGCCGCGGCGGAAGCGCACGACGAAGCGCATCGGCAGCCGCGGCACGCGCTCCGGGCCGACCAGGCGCAGCGTGCCGAGGTCGATCGGCAGTGCGAGCTCGCCGCCGTCGAACTCCGCGGACCAGTCGAACGGCGGCAGCTGCAGCGGCGGCAGCGCGTAGAGCAGCTCGCGATAGCGGCGCACCTCGGTGCCGGGCCAGCGCACGCACGGCTGGCGGTCGTCGCCGGCCTCGTCGAGCTGGCGCACGAGCTCGGCGGCCTGGTAGTGCGTCGGCTCCGGCAGGCCGAGGCTGCGCAACCAGCGGCGCAGCACCGGATCGCGCAGCGCGGTCGGCAGCGCGAGCCAGTCGCGGAAGCGCAGCGTGGCCGGATCGAGCCCCTGCGTGCGCGCGAGCGCGCGCTCGGCCTCGCCGTCGACGAAGTCGGCCGCGGCGCGCGCCCACGCGGCGCTCTGCGCGATGCTGGCCTCGGCTTCGGCCCAGCGGCGCATGATGCGCGGCATGACCTGCAGGCGCAGGAAGTTGCGGTCGAGCGTCGGGTCCGCGTTGCTCGGGTCCTGCACCCAGTCGAGGTGGTGGTGGTCGGCGTACTCGCGCAGCGCCGCGCGCGGCAGGCCGAGCAGCGGGCGCCAGGCGAAGCCGACCCCGAGCGGACGCAGCGTACGCATCGCGCCGAGCCCCTCCGGCCCGGCGCCGCGCAGCAGTTTCAGCAGCACGGTCTCGGCCTGGTCGTCGCGGTGATGCGCGAGCGCGACGATCTCGCCGCGTGCGAGCGCCGCCTCGATCGCGCCGTAGCGCGCACGCCGCGCGGTCGCCTCGAGGCCGAGGCCGGGGCTGCGCGCGACGTCGACCGCGCTGACCAGCAGCTCGACGTCGAGCGCGCCGGCGACGCGGCGGCAGTGCTCGGCCCAGCGCTCGCTGTCGGCGTGCAGGCGATGGTCGACGTGGATCGCGCGCACGCCGCGCGCGCGCGCGGCGGCCGACTGCGCGAGGCCGTGCAGCAGCACGGTCGAGTCGAGGCCGCCGCTGTAGGCCGACAGCAACGGGCCCGGCGGCAGCTCGGCGAGCGCGGCTTCGAGCGTGTCGCGGACGCGGCGCGCGGGCACGGCGCCGGGACTCAGGCGTCCACCGCGTTCAATTCCACGAGCAGACGACCTTGCCGCAGTGGCCGGAATCCATCAGATCGAAGCCCCTCTGGAAGTCGTCGATGTGGATCTGGTGCGTCAGCACCTTCTGCAGCGGGAAGCCGGACAGCACCATCTGCGTCATCTTGTACCAGGTCTCGTACATGCGGCGGCCGTAGATGCCGTGCAGCACGAGTCCCTTGAAGATGACCTTGTCCCAGTCGATGCCGGCGCCGTTCGGCAGGATGCCGAGCAGCGCGATCTTGCCGCCGTGGTACATCACGTCGAGCATGCCGTTGAACGCGCGCGGGTTGCCGCTCATCTCGAGGCCGACGTCGAAGCCTTCCATGTGCAGGTCCTTGACGACGTCCTTCAGCGACTGCTGCGAGACGTTGACGACGCGCGTCGCGCCCATGTCCGCGGCGAGCTTCAGGCGGTAGTCGTTGACGTCGGTGACGACGACGTTGCGCGCGCCGACGTGCTTGGCGATGCCGGCCGCGATGATGCCGATCGGGCCGGCGCCGGTGATCAGCACGTCCTCGCCGATCAGGTCGAACTCGAGCGCGCAGTGCGCGGCGTTGCCGTACGGATCGAAGAACGCGGCGAGCTCGCTCGGCACCTGATCCGGAATCGGCCACAGGTTCGACGCCGGCACCGCGACGTATTCGGCGAACGCGCCGTTGCGATTGACGCCGATGCCGATCGTGTTCGGGCACAGGTGCTGCTTGCCGGCGCGGCAGTTGCGGCAGACGCCGCAGACGATGTGGCCTTCGGCCGAGACGCGCTGACCGAGCGCGTAGCCGCGCACGGCGGCGCCGATGTCGACGATGCGGCCGACGAATTCGTGGCCGATCACGAGCCCGGGCTTGATCGTGCGCTGAGACCAGGCGTCCCAGTTGTAGATGTGCAGGTCGGTGCCGCAGATCGCGGTCTTCTCGAGCTTGACCAGCACGTCGTTCGGTCCGATCTCCGGCACCGGCACCTCCTCCATCCAGATGCCGCGCGCCGGTTCGCGCTTGACCAGGGCCTTCATCATCGCTTGCGACATCTGCTGTTCCTGCGGGGCGGGGTTTGCGAGGGGCGCGATTATAGGTCCGCCCCGCATCGGCTGCCGCGCATTCACGCCGTGTTCTTTAGAATCGAACGATGACATCCGTCGACCAGCGTCCGCCGGCGATCTTCCTGATGGGGCCGACCGCGACCGGCAAGACCGCGCTCGCATGCCGGCTGGCCGAAAGGTTTCCGTTGCAACTGATCAGCGTCGACTCGGCGCTGGTCTATCGCGGCCTCGACATCGGCACCGCCAAGCCGGACGCATCGACGCTGGCGCGGCATCCGCACCGGCTGATCGACATCCGCGATCCGGCGCAGCCGTATTCGGCGGCCGAGTTCCGCACCGATGCCCTGGTCGCGATGCGCGAGATCGGCGCGGCCGGCGGCGTGCCCCTGCTGGTCGGCGGTACCGGCCTGTATTTCCGTGCACTCGAACAGGGCCTGTCGACATTGCCGGAGGGCGACCCGGAGGTGCGCGCGCTGCTCGCCGCGGAGGCCGCGCGTTCCGGCTGGGCGGCACTGCATGCGCGCCTGGCGCGGGTCGATCCGGTTGCCGCGGTGCGTATCCAGCCCGGCGACACGCAGCGTATCCAGCGGGCGCTAGAGGTCATCACCTTGACCGGGCGCCCGCTCAGCGAGCAGCTCGGCGCCCTGCGCGAACGCCTGCCCTGGCGCGTGCTCAAGCTTGCGCTCGTGCCGGCCGACCGTGCGCTGCTGCATGCACGCATCGCCGGGCGCTTCGACGCGATGCTCGCGGCCGGCTTTCTCGACGAGGCGCGTCGCCTGCATGCCGACGAGACGCTGCACGCGGACCTGCCGGCCATGCGTGCGGTCGGCTATCGGCAGGCGCTGGCCTGCCTGGATGGGGCGACCGACGCCGCCACGTTCCGGCAGCAGGCCATTTTTGCAACGCGGCAATTGGCCAAACGGCAGACGACGTGGTTGCGTAGCGAGCTCGATGCGCGCCGGTTCGATCCAGATCGAAGCACATTGGCCGAACTTGTGTTGATGGCGATAGCTGATTTCCTGCCCGGAGCGGCCACCGCGCAGGAGTAATGTGCGCCAAGCCATTTTCTTCGCCGGAACAAATCGTTAAGATGGGTTCGGAAGCTGAATACTGGTTGAATCGGAGTGCGGCGCGAGGAGTGGGTCTGATGCGCCGCGCGAATTTTGCCGATTCGGGAATCTCGGGAGTTGGAGAACAAGACCATGTCCAAGGGGCAGTCGTTGCAAGATCCGTTTTTGAATGCGTTGCGGCGTGAGCGCGTGCCGGTGTCGATCTACCTGGTCAACGGCATCAAGCTGCAGGGAACGGTCGAATCCTTCGATCAGTTCGTCGTGCTGCTGCGCAACACGGTCAGCCAGATGGTCTACAAGCACGCGATCTCCACCGTCGTGCCGTCGCGCAACGTGCGCGTCGGCGGGCCGGAAGGCGCGCAGGTGGGAGGCGGTACCGGCGAGGTGGTCGAGGAAGGCCACGTCTGACCGCAGCGATGCGCTGGAATGGGGCGGGTCGCGACAGCGCTCCGCCGAGGTCTGCGCCGGTGGCGTCGGGTGCGCAGCCGCGCTGGAGCGCGCGTGTTTGCGATCCGCCCGCCGGCCTTGAAGTCGGGCGCATCGGCCGCCATCCAATGAGCTCCGTTGCGCAGGTGAATCCCACTGTTCGAGCGATCTAAAAAAGGCGAGCGCGCGCTGCTGCTGCAACCGCAGGCGCCGGGCCAGCATGACCCGTTGGCGCTGGCGGAATTCGGCGAACTCGCGCGCTCCGCGGGCGCGACCGTCGTCGGCAGCCTGAGCGCTCGCGTCGAGCGTCCCAATCCGCGCTACTACGTCGGTACCGGCAAGGCCGAGGAACTGCGCGAGCACCGCCATGCGCTGAATGCCGACCTGATCCTGGTCAACCACGCGTTGAGCCCGGTACAGGAGCGCAACCTCGAGAAGCTGACCGAGTGCCG
>DASWOS010000252.1:0-14683 GCA_036398645.1 Dokdonella sp.
CCCGGCGCGCACCCGCGACGCCAGCTCGACCACGCGGCGCGCACAGGCCAGCATCAGCGCCAGCGTCAGGTCGGCGACGCTCTCGGTCAGCACGTCCGGTGTATTGCACAGCAGGATGCCGCGCTCGCCCAGCGCCGCCAGGTCGTAGTTGTCGTAGCCGACCGTCACCGAGGAGATCACCTGCAGGCGCGGGCAGGCCGCGATCAGCGGCCGGTCGAACGCGAAGCCCGAACCGATCACGCCGCGTGCCGCCGCCAGCGCGGCGACGAACGCCGGGTTCTTGCGCAGGCCGGACTGGCCGGTGAAATCGGCCAGGTCGAAATGCCGGCGCAGGCGATCGATGCAGGCGGGAGGCAGCGCCGCGTAGGCGACGACGGACTTTTTATCGGGCTCGCTCATCGCTCACTGTAGCGTCCGTGGCCGGCTTGCGACTAGGCTTCCGGCCGCCGGTCGCATCGATCGGATGCCGACAATAAATCCAAAAGGGGAACCCATGCTGCTGACCATCACGCCGTTCTATGCCGGGCTGCTCGGCCTGCTGTACCTCGCACTGACGTTCCGCGTCGTCGGTGGCCGTGTCGGCAAGGGCGCGCCTTCGCTCGGCGACGGCGGCAACCACGCCATGTTCCGCGCGATCCGCGGCCACGCCAACTTCAACGAGTACGTGCCGCTGATCCTGCTGATGATGGCGATGCTCGAAGTCGGCGGCGTCTTTGCGCCCTGGTGCTGCACGCGCTCGGCATCGCGCTGCTGGTCGGCCGCGTCGGCCACGGCATCGCCTTGAGCTTCACCGAGAACTGGGTGCTGGGCCGCGCCGGCGGCGCACTGCTGACCTTCATCGTGCTGCTGGCGGTGTCGCTGCTGTGCCTGTGGCGCGGCATCGCGGTGATGATGATCTCGACCGCGCCTTTGTAGCGCACGCGGAACGAGGCACCGCAATCGGCTGTCGCAACGGAGCCGACTCGACCAAGGATGGTTGAAAGTGGAAGCTGGCAAGGTCCCGACCCGCAACGCCGACGACGAGGCGGGCACGATAGTCACCGACGTGCCGGCACGGCTCGACCGCCTGCCGTGGTGCCGGTTCCACACGCTGGTGGTGGTCGCGCTCGGCATCACCTGGATACTCGACGGCCTCGAAGTCACGCTGGCCGGCGCGGTCTCCGGTGCGCTGAAGTCCAGCCCCGCGCTGCAGATGAGCGACGCCGAGGTCGGCATCAGCGCCAGCGCCTACGTGCTCGGCGCGGTGCTCGGCTCGCTGGTGTTCGGCTGGCTCGCCGACCGTCTCGGGCGCAAGAGACTGTTCACGCTGACGCTCGCGGTCTATCTGGCCGCGACCGCGGCGACCGCGTTCTCGCAGAATTTCTGGATGTTCCTGCTGTGCCGCTTTTTCACCGGCGCCGGCATCGGCGGCGAATACTCGGCGATCAACTCCGCGATTCAGGAACTGATCCCGGCGCGCTTCCGCGGCCGCACCGACCTCGTCGTCAACGGCAGCTTCTGGCTCGGCGCCGCGCTCGGCGCGCTCGCCGCGGTCGTTCTGCTCGACCCGGGGCGGCTGCCGCCGGACCTCGGCTGGCGCGCCGCGTTCGCGCTCGGCGCCGCGCTCGGCCTGATCGTGCTGTGGCTGCGCCGGTTCGTGCCGGATAGCCCGCGCTGGCTGATGCTGCACGGGCGGCTCGCCGAGGCCGAGCACGTGCTCGCCGGCATCGAGCGCCGCGCGCCGCCGCGCGCCGACGCGGCGCCGCCCGCGCGTCTGCGCATCCGCCTGCGCGAGCGCCGCGCCGGCTTCGTGGACCTGATGCGCTCGCTGTTCCGGCTCTATCCGCAGCGCGCGACGCTCGGCCTCGTGCTGATGGCGTCGCAGGCGTTCTTCTACAACGCGATCTTCTTCACCTACGCGCTCGTGCTCGGCGGCGTGTTCGGCGTCGCCGCCGACCGCATCGGCTACTACGTGCTGCCGTTCGCGGCCGGCAACTTCCTCGGTCCCGCGCTGCTCGGCCGCTGGTTCGACGTGCTCGGCCGCCGGCCGATGATCACCGCGACCTACGCCGCGTCCGGCCTGCTGCTGCTCGCCAGCGCGGGATTGTTCGTGCGCGGCGCACTCGACGCGACGACGATGACGATCGCGTGGTCGATCGTGTTCTTCTTCGCGTCGGCCGCGGCGAGCTCGGCGTACCTGACCGTCAGCGAGAGCTTTCCGCTCGAAGTGCGCGCGCTCGCGATCGCGGCGTTCTACGCGCTCGGCACCGCGATCGGCGGCGTCGCCGGACCGTGGCTGTTCGGCGCGCTGGTCGGCACCGGCGATCCGCGCGCGATCGCCGCGGGTTACGCCTTCGGCGCGGCGCTGATGCTCGTCGCCGCGGCGACCGAATGGCGGATCGGCGTCGCTGCGGAGCGGCGCCCGCTCGAGGACGTCGCCGCGCCGTTGTCGCGCGCGGATTAGCGCGCTCGCGGCGCGCCGACGACGCACGCCGCGAGCCGCCTCAGGGCACGAGCCCGCGGCTCCGGCGCGAGCCGCGCCGCGCTGGACGGAACGGCCGCGTCCGTTCGCGTTCGCCGTTCGCGCGCCCGCGGTCGTCCCGCATCACGAGCTCGCGGAAGGGCGCGATGCCGGTGTGTCCGGTGTGCCGCACGCGGCGCCGCGACCGCCGCCTCGCGCGGCGATGCGGCTTCTCAGGCGCGGACCGGCGCGCATACACTCGGCGCAGCCCAAGCGACCGGAGCGTGCGATGGCCTCGATCTACGACTTCAGCGTGACGACGATCGACGGCGAGGAGCAGTCGCTCGAGGCCTATCGCGGCAAGACGCTGCTCGTCGTCAACGTCGCGTCGAAATGCGGATTCACGCCGCAGTACGCCGGGCTCGAGGCGCTCTACGAGAAGTTCCGCGACCGCGGCTTCGTCGTGCTCGGCTTTCCGTGCGACCAGTTCGGCCATCAGGAGCCCGGCGACGAAGCCGAGATCCGGAACTTCTGCACGCTGAACTACGACGTGAAGTTCCCGCTGTTCGCCAAGATCGAGGTCAACGGCGCGAACGCGCACCCGCTGTACCGCCATCTGAAGCACGAGGCGAAGGGCGTGCTCGGCAGCGAGTCGATCAAGTGGAACTTCACGAAGTTCCTCGTCGACAAGACCGGGCGGGTCGTGCGCCGCTACGCGCCGACCGACAAGCCGGAGAGCCTCGAGGGCGACGTCGCCGCCGCGCTGTGATCGTCGCGGCGCGTCGGCGGCGGCCCTCGCCGCGGCGATCCTGCGTCGCCGGCGGCACGCCGCCACGCACGCTCGATCGTGGCGTGCGTCGGCGCGACGCGGCCGGTGCCCGCGCGATAATCGGCGCATGAGCGCTTCCCGTTACGACGCGATCCTGATCGGCGCCGGCCACAACGGGCTCGTCTGCGCGGCGTACCTGGCGCGGGCGGGGCTGCGCGTGCTCGTGCTCGAGCGCCGCGGCGTCGTCGGCGGCGCCGCGGTGACCGAGGAATTCCATCCGGGCTTCCGCAACTCGGTCGCGGCGTACACGGTGTCGCTGCTGCAGCCGAAGATCGTCCGCGAGCTCGATCTCGCCGCGCACGGCCTGCGCATCGTGCCGCGCAAGCTCAACAACTTCCTGCCGCTGCCGGACGGCCGCTCGCTCGCGGTCGGTGCCGGACGCACACGCGAGGAAGTCGCGAAGTTCTCGCGCCGCGACGCCGAGCGCCTGCCCGAGTACGAGCGCCGGCTCGACGCGATCGCCGACGTGCTGCGCGCGCTCGCGCTGGAGCCGCCGCCGAACGCGGCCGGCCGCGGCTGGCTCGCCGCGCTGCCGGAGCTCGCGCGCGCGGGCCGGCTCGGCCGCCGCGTCGCGCGGCTCGACGCGACGCTGCGCACGGACCTGCTGGACCTCTGCGCGATCTCGGCCGCCGAGTACCTCGACCGCTTCTTCGAGAGCGAGCCGCTGAAGGCCGTGTTCGGCTTCGACGGCGTCGTCGGCAACTACGCGAGCCCGTACACGCCGGGCACCGCCTACGTGCTGCTGCACCACGTGTTCGGCGAGACCGACGGCGTCAAGGGCGCCTGGGGCCACGCGGTCGGCGGCATGGGCGCGATCACGCAGGCGATCGCGAAAGCCGCGGTCGCGGCCGGCGCCGAGATCCGCACCGGCTGCGGCGTCAGCGAGGTCGTCGTCGAACGCAGCGGCGCGGAGCCGGCCCGCGCCGTCGGCGTCGTCACCGAGGCGGGCGCCGTGCTGCGCGCGCGCGCGGTCGTCGCGAACGTGAACCCGAAGCTGCTCTACGAGCGCCTGCTCGCGCCGGCCGCGGTGCCGTCGCCGACGCGCGAGCGCATGGCGAACTGGCGCTGCGGCTCCGGCACGTTCCGCATGAACGTCGCGCTCGCGGAGCTGCCGCGCTTCAGCGCGCGCGCCGAGCCCGGCGACCATCTGACCGCCGGCATCATCCTCGCGCCGAGCCTCGCCTACATGGACCGCGCCTACCTCGACGCGCGCGCGTACGGCTGGTCGCGCGAGCCGATCGTCGAGATGCTGATCCCGTCGACGCTCGACGACTCGCTCGCGCCGCCGGGCCGGCACGTCGCGAGCCTGTTCTGTCAGCACGTCGCGCCGACGCTGCCCGACGGCGCGTCGTGGGACGAGCACCGCGAGGAGGTCGCCGACCTGATGATCGCGACGGTCGACCGCTACGCGCCGGGCTTCGCGAAGTCCGTGCTCGGCCGCCAGATCAAGTCGCCGCTCGATCTCGAGCGCGACTTCGGCCTGATCGGCGGCGACATCTTCCACGGCGCGCTGTCGATGAACCAGCTGTTCAGCGCGCGGCCGATGCTCGGCCAAGCCGACTATCGCGGCGCGCTGCCGGGCCTGTACCTGTGCGGTGCCGGCACGCATCCGGGCGGCGGCGTGACCGGCGCGCCGGGGCACAATGCGGCGCGCCGGATCGCGAAGGACCTGCGCGCGCGATGAGCACGCACTCCGACCATGCCGCGTTCCTGCGCTCGTGGCTGCGTGCGCCGATCCGCACCGGCGCGATCGCGCCGTCGGGCCACCGGCTCGTCGAGCTCGCGGCGGCCGAGATCACACCGGCGGAGCAGCCGGTCGTCGAGCTCGGCGCCGGCACCGGCGCGGTCACCGCCGGCCTCGTCGCGCGCGGCATCGCGCCGCACCGCCTCGCGCTCGTCGAGGCGAACGCGGAGTTCGCGCAGCGGCTGCGCGAGCGCTATCCGGGCGCGCGCGTGTTCGAGATGGACGCGGCCGAGATCGACCGCGTCGAGGCGTTCTTCCCCGGCGAGCGCGCCGGCGCGTTCGTCAGCGCGCTGCCGTTGTCGCTGCTGCTGCCCGAGGCGGTCGAGCGGCTGCTCGCCAGCGTGTTCGACCGCCATCTGCGCGACGGCGGCGCGTTCCTCCAGCTCGCCTGCTCGCCGCGGCGCGCGTTGCCGCGCGATCGGCTCGACCACCTCGGCCTGCACGTCGAGCGCGTCGGCTGGGTCTGGGCGAACCTGCCGCCGGTCGGCGTCTACCGCGTGCGCCGCCGCTGAGCGCGTCGCCCGCGACGGCGCATCGCTGGCAGAATCGCGTCCGCCACCGCAACGGGACCCGCAATGACGACTGAGACGGCCGCACCACCGGACGCGCCGGCGCGCGCGAAGGTCAATTCGACGCGGCGCGTGCTGTTCGCGAGCCTCGCCGGCACGACGATCGAGTTCTTCGACTTCTACATCTATGCGACCGCCGCGGTGCTCGTGTTCCCGAAGCTGTTCTTTCCGGCCGGAGATCCGACCTCGGCGACGCTGCAGTCGTTCGCGACGTTCGCGCTCGCGTTCTTCGCGCGCCCGGTCGGCTCGGCGCTGTTCGGCCACTTCGGCGACCGCGTCGGCCGCAAGGCGACGCTGGTCGCGGCGCTGCTGACGATGGGCGTGTCGACGGTCGTGATCGGCGCGCTGCCGACCTATGCCTCGATCGGCGTCGCCGCGCCGGCGCTGCTCGCGCTGTGCCGCTTCGGCCAGGGGCTCGGCCTCGGCGGCGAATGGGGCGGCGCGGTGCTGCTCGCGACCGAGAACGCGCCGCCCGGGCGCCGCGCCTGGTACGGCATGTTCCCGCAGCTCGGCGCGCCGATCGGCTTCCTGTGCTCGAGCGGCATCTTCCTCGTGCTGAGCAGCACGCTGACCGATGCGCAGTTCTTCGCGTTCGGCTGGCGCATCCCGTTCCTGCTGAGCGCGCTGCTCGTCGTCGTCGGGCTGTACGTGCGCCTGCGGCTCGCCGAGACGCCGGCGTTCGTGCGCGCGATCGAGAACAACGAGCGCGTGCGCGTGCCGATCGCGAGCGTGCTCGTGCGGCACGCGTGGACGCTCGTGCTGGCGACGTTCGCCTGCGTCGCGACGTTCCTGCTGTTCTATCTGATGACCGTGTTCGCGCTGAGCTGGGGCACGACCGCGCTCGCGTATCCGCGCGGCGAGTTCCTGGTCCTGCAGATGGCCGCGATGAGCGCGTTCGCGCTCGGCATTCCGCTCTCGGCGCTGCTCGCCGACCGGCGCAGCGCGCGCTTCGTGCTGATCTCGGCGACGGTCGCGATCATCGTGTTCGGCCTCGTGTTCGCGCGCCTGTTCGTCGCCGGCGACCCGGCGCGCGTGCTCGCGTTCCTCGCGCTCGGCCTGTTCCTGATGGGCCTGACCTACGGGCCGCTCGGCACCGCGTTGTCGGAGCTGTTCCCGACCGCGGTGCGCTACACCGGCGCGTCGCTCGCGTTCAACATCGCCGGCATCCTCGGCGCATCGCTCGCGCCGGGCATCGCGACCTGGCTCGCGCACGAGCGCGGCGTCGCCTGGGTCGGCTACTATCTCTGCGCCGCATCGGCACTGACGCTCGCCGCGCTCGTGCTGATCCGTCCGCGGCGGCCGTAGCGTCGGCGCCTGCGGTCGTCGCGCGGGCGAGCGCTCGCGCGGCACACGGGCGCGTGTCGACCCCGGATTCGCGACCGCGCGGCGCGACGAGGACGAGCGTTCCTCGCGACGAGGACGAGCGTTCCTCGCGCGGCGCTCAGGCGGTCTTCGCTTCGGCGAGGCCGAGCTCCGCGATCATCGCCTCGCGCATGCGGAACTTCTGCGCCTTGCCGGTCACCGTCATCGGCAACGCGTCGACGAAGCGGACGTAGTGCGGGACCTTGTAGTGCGCGAGTCGCTCGCGGCAGTACGCGCGGATCTCGTCGGCGCCGACCTCGGCGCCGTCGCGCAGCAGGATCCACGCGCAGACCTGCTCGCCGAACTTCGGGTCGGGCACGCCGAACACCTGCACGTCGCGCACGGCCGGGTGCGTGTAAAGGAACTCCTCGATCTCGCGCGGATAGACGTTCTCGCCGCCGCGGATGATCAGATCCTTGAGTCGTCCGACGATGTTGCAGTAGCCGTCGTCGTCGACGACGGCGAGGTCGCCGGTGTGCATCCAGCCGGCGGCGTCGAGCACCGCGCGCGTCGCCGCGGCGTCGTCCCAGTAGCCTTGCATGACCGAGTAGCCGCGCGTCAGCAGCTCGCCGGCGACGCCGCGCGGCACGACGCGGCCGTCCTCGTCGACGATCTTGACCTCGACGTGCGGATGCACGCGGCCGACGCTGCCGACGCGGCGCTCCAGCGGATCGTCCGGCACGGTCTGGAAGCTGACCGGGCTCGTCTCGGTCATGCCGTAGGCGATCGTGATCTCGCGCAGGTGCATCGCCTCGACGACGCGGCGCATGACTTCGACCGGGCACGGCGAGCCGGCCATGATGCCGGTGCGCAGGCAGGTCAGGTCGAACTCGCCGAAGCGCGGATGCTCGAGCTCGGCGATGAACATCGTCGGCACGCCGTGCAGCCCGGTGCAGCGCTCCTCGGCCACGGTCTCGAGCGTCGCCAGCGCGTCGAAGCCTTCGCCGGGAATCACCATGCACGCGCCGTGCGTGACGCAGGCGAGATTGCCGAGCACCATGCCGAAGCAGTGATAGAACGGCACCGGAATGCACAGCCGGTCACGCTCGGTCAGGCGCATGCATTCGCCGACGAAGTAGCCGTTGTTGACGATGTTGTGGTGCGTGAGCGTCGCGCCTTTCGGCGCGCCGGTCGTCCCGGAGGTGAACTGGATGTTCGCCGCGTCGTCGAACGACAGGCCGCGCGCGACCTCGGCGAGCCGCCGGCGCGCCGCGTCGTCGTCGCCGAGCGCGACGAGATCGGCCCAGCGCAGCAGCCCCGGCGCCGGCTCGTCGCCGAGCAGGATCGCGTGGCGAAGCTCGGGCAGACGCGCGCAGGCCGGCGCGCAGCCCGCGGCCGCGGCGAGCTCCGGCGCGAGGCTCGCGAGCATGCCGGCGTAGTCCGACGTCCGGAACCGCCGCGCGAGGATCAGCGCGCGGCAGCCGGAGCGGTTCAGCGCGTACTCGAGCTCGTGCGTGCGGTAGGCCGGATTGATGTTGACGAGGATCAGGCCGGCTTTCGGCACCGCGAACTGCGCGAGCACCCATTCGCAGCGGTTCGGCGACCAGATGCCGACGCGGTCGCCGGGTTCGAGGCCGAGCGCGAGCAGCGCCGCGGCGACGCGCTCGACCTCGGCGTGGAACGCGGCGTAGTCCAGACGCACGTCCTGCGCGCGCACGACCAGCGCCGGCCGCTGCGGGTACGTCGCGGCGACGCGGTCGAGCAGCGCGCCGACGGTCTCGCCGAGCAGCGGCGTCGCGCTCGCGCCGTGCAGATAACTCGGTGCGGCCATGGGGCTTCACGTCGATGGCGGCGCATCAGCATAACGGAGGCGCGCGCGGCGGTGCGCGTCGCGCCCGGCGCCGTTCCGTACCGGCACCTAAGGGGTGTCGTCGCGGCGGTCGAGCTGCGCGCGGCGCGCGGCGACCTCGGCGAGTGCGGACCAGTCGCGCTCGCCGTCGCCGTGCGCGAGCGCGTCGAGGAAGCCGTCGCGCAAGATGCCGGCGAGCGGCATCGGCACGCGTTCGGCATCGGCCGCGGCGAGCGTCAGCCCGGCGTCCTTGTAGCCGAGCCGGAGCGCGAAGCCCGGCGGCTCGTAGCGACGCTCGGCGACGAGCGCGCCGTAGGTCTTGAACACCGGCGCGGCGAACAGCGTGCCGGTCAGCACGTCGAGGAAGTCCTGCGCGGCGACGCCGTGCGCGCGCGTCAGCGCGGTCGCCTCGGCGATCGTCTCGATCGCGGACGCGATCATGAAGTTGCCGGCGATCTTGACCACGTTCGCGCGTTCCGGCGCGTCGCCGAGCGGCCACAGGCTCTGACCGATCGCCGCGAGCAACGGCTGCACGCGGGCGAGGTCGGCGGCGGCGCCGGCCGCGAGCACGTGCAGCTTGCCGGCCGCGGCCGCATCGGGCCGGCCGAACACCGGCGCGGCGACGTAGCCGACGCCGCGCTCGCGATGCGCGGCGGCGAGCGCGCGCGCGAACGCGACCGAGATCGTCGCGTGGTTCACGTGGACGCCGCCGCTCGGCAGCGCGTCGAGCACGCCGCCGTCGAGCAGCACCGCGGCGACCGCGCGGTCGTCGGCGAGCATCGAGTGCAGCACGTCGGCCTCGGCGGCCTCGGCCGCGGTATTCGCCGCGCGCGCGCCGTTCGCGACGAGCGCGTCGACGGCCGCGCGCGAGCGGTTCCAGACCACGACGTCGTGGCCGGCCGCGACGAGGCGTCCGGCGATGCCGCTGCCCATCGCGCCGAGTCCGATGAATCCGATCTTCATGGCGAGCTCCCGATCCGCTGCGGAGACGCGCAATTGTGCGCGCGCGGCGCGGCGACGGGGAGGCGCCGCGCGCTCACTCGCCGGCGTTCGGCTCGGCCGGGCCGTTCTGCGGCGCGAGCGGCGCGCCGGCTTCGTCCGCGTCGCCCGGCGTCGTGCGCGAGCGCTTCTTCAGGCGCTTCTCGTCCTGTTGCTTCTTCTTCGTCAGGTCGCGCTGACGCTTGTTGAACTTGTAGTTCGGCTTCATCGCCATGGCGTTCTCCGTACAAACAAAAAACCCCGAGTCTCGCGACTCGGGGTCGATCTTGACGCGATGTAGGTGGCTTACGCCATCTGCACGTCGTCGGCCTGCATGCCCTTCTGGCCCTGCACGGCGACGAAGCTGACGCGCTGCCCTTCGGTGAGCGTCTTGAAACCGGCGCCCTGGATCGAGCGGAAATGCACGAACAGGTCGGGACCGCTCTCACGCGTGATGAAGCCGAAACCCTTCGCGTCGTTGAACCATTTGACGGTGCCGTTCTGACGATCTGCCATGACTTTAACTCCTGCAACTCGAATGAATTCGCGGGTCGGGAACATCCCGAGCCGAGACTGAGGTTGGCGAGGAGAAAGCGCAGAGGTGGCGACGAAGCAATCGAGGGATCGACTGCATCAGGTCACGGTTCACGGTGACCCTGGCTAACGACAGTGCCTGCACGATACAGGTATTCGGCCGGCAAAGCGAATCGAGCGCCGCGGCCGCGTTCAGGTGCGGACGCCGCGGCTGGCGAGCAGCGCACGCAGCTCGTCCTTCTGCTCCTTCGACAGTGCCGCCTCGGCCTGCCGGCGCAGCAGGTCGTCGATGCGCTGCTGCAGCGTCTGCTTCTCGAGCTGCGCGATCGCGTCGACGAATTCCGCGCGCGCCTCGTCCTCGCCGCCGGGGAATTCGACCACCGCGAGCTTCTGCAGCGCCTTGGCCTCGTCGCGATCGGCGTAGTGCTCGAGCAGCGCGCCGGTGGTGACCGCCGGGCGCTCGCGGCAGAAGCCGATCAGCTCGACGAGCAGCGGAATGCCGGGCTGGCGGAGCTCCGCGAACGTCCACGGCGGCGCGAGCGCGGACGCGAGCGCCGGCCGCTGCACGAGCAGCGCGACCGCGGCGCGCACCAGCGAACGCTGCGGCGCGCGCGTGGACGTGCGGCGCGGCGCCGGCGCATCGGCCGCGGGCGCGGCGACCTGCACGTGCACGCCGGTCGACTTGTCGAGCTCGGCGAGCATCAGGTCGCGGAACGCGCCGTCCGGAATCTGCGCGAGCAGCGGCCGCGCGCGCTCGGCGAGCCGCGCGCGGCCGTCGAGGCTGCCGAGGTTCACGTCCTTCGACAGCTCCGCGAAGAAGAACTCGCCGAGCGGCGTCGCGCCGACGAGCCGCCGCTCGAAGCCGTCGAGGCCTTCCTTGCGCACGATCGAATCCGGGTCCTCGCCCTCGGGCAGGAACAGGAACAGCGCCTGACGTCCGTCGCGCATGCGCGGCAGCACCGACTCGACCGCGCGCCACGCGGCCTGGCGGCCGGCGCGGTCGCCGTCGAAGCAGAAATACACGTCCGCGCACTGGCGGAACAGGATCTCGGCGTGGTCGCGCGTCGTCGCGGTGCCGAGCGTCGCGACCGCCTGCGTGACGCCGTACTGGTGCAGGCTGATCACGTCCATGTAGCCCTCGACGACGATCACGCGCGGAATCTTCGCGTGCGCCTCGCGCACCTGCCACAGGCCGAACAGCTCGCGGCCCTTGTGGAACAGCGGCGTCTCCGGCGAGTTCAGGTACTTCGGACCGGACGGTTCGTTCGTGCGCGCGTTCGGCGCGGGAACGTCGGCGTCCGGCGCTGCGTCGTCGCCGTCGCGAACGGCCGTCCCGGGTGCGGCCGATTTCGGCGTCGGCCGGGTCAGCACCCTGCCGCCGAACGCGATCGTGCGGCCGCGGCGATCGAGGATCGGGAACATCACGCGGTCGCGGAAGCGGTCGTACTTCGAGCCGCGTTCGCCGTGCGTCAGCAGGCCGGCCTTCTCGAGCAGCGCGATGCGTGCCGCGCTGGTGCCGAGCGCGTTCTTCAACGCGTCCCACGCGTCCGGCGCGTAGCCGAGGCCGAAGCGCGCGAGGATCGCATCGTCGAGGCCGCGCGCGGCGAAGTACGCGCGCGCGCGTTCGCTCGCGGCGAGCTGGCGCTTGTAGAACCCGGCCGCCGCGTCGAGCAGCTCGTAGAGATCGCCGACGTCCTCGCGCGGCGCCGCGCGGCCGCCTTCGTACGGAACCTCGAGGCCGGCGCGCTTGGCGAGCTCCTCGACCGCGTCGGGGAACTCGAGACGGTCGTAGTTCATCAGGAACCCGATCGCGCTGCCGTGCGCGCCGCAACCGAAGCAGTGGTAGAACTGCTTCGTCGGGCTGACCGTGAACGACGGCGAGCGCTCGTCGTGGAACGGGCAGCGCGCCGACCAGTCGCGGCCGGCCTTCTTCAGCGGCACGCGCTCGGCGATCACGTCGACGATGTCGACGCGCGCGAGCAGCTCGTCGATGAACTTTTCGGGGATGCGGCCGGCCATTGGACGCCTAGCATGCCACGCGCGCGCGGCGTGCTGCGCCGCCGCCGCCCGCGACGGCGGAGCGGTCCGGAGCCGCTAAGCTAGCTGCGGAACGCATCGGCTTCCGAGGAGAACCGTCATGTGGGGACATCGGCCGCAGCCGGGAGAATGGCTGGTTCGCAACGGCATGCTGAACGAGGCGGCGCTGGCCGCGATCGACGCGGTGAAGATCGTGCGCACCTACGACGTGCCGTACGTCGGCTCGTGCAACAAGCGCGGCGACACGGTCTACATCGATTACGAGCTGCCGAAGACGCTGCGCCATCGCGGGCGGAGCTACGACGTCGACCGCTACATCGTCATGCACGAGGTCGTCGAGATGCTGTTCGAGCACGCGCTGAAGTTCCAGTACCGCGACGCGCACCAGATCGCGCTGCGCGTCGAGCGCGCGCTCGTGCAGTCCGACGGCCTGCCGTGGTCGGTCTACGACCGCTTCTGCGCGCGCTGGATCCGGCGCATCGGGGCGCGCAAGCGCTACCCGAACCCGCCGCCGGACATCGAGCTGAAGCCGGAGATCGACGAGGACGACAAGACCACGCTGCGCCGCATGGGCGCGAAGCGCGCCGCGCGGACCGGCCGCGACTCGATGCGTTGAGCGGTTCGCGGAACGCACGGCGAACCCGCGCCGCCGCGAGGTCGGACCTCGTCGATGCTCGCGGTCGAGGAGGGGCACGATGGCATTCGATCGGATCGCGCGCCGCGTCGGTGCGTCGCTCGCCGCGCTGCTGCTCGGCGCGAGTCTCGGCGTCGCCGCCGAGCCGCAACCCGAACCGATGCGGCTCTACGACGCGGTGCAGGCGTTGCGCGACCGCGCCGGCACGCTCCTCGACGCGCAACGGCCGAGCAGCGCCGATCTCGACGAGGCCGAGCGTGCGCTCGATTCGGCGCTCGAGATCCTCGACCGGCCGACGACGCGCGAGTTGGCCGAGGGCGACGCGCATCTGCTGCGACGCCGCTACGACGTCATGCGCGATCTCGCCGCCGTGTACGCTGCGCAGGGCCGGACCGCACAGGCGCTCGGCGCGCTCGAAGCGATGCAGGCAGGGCTGGGTTCCGCAGATCGCCGCCGCGCTGCAGAAGCCGGCCTTCGCGAGCCTGCACGACGAGCCGCGCTTCCGCGCGATCCTCGCGACGCTCGAAGCGACGCGGCGGCTCCGGGCCGACGACGCGTTCGCGACGCCGTACCGCGAATCGCTTCGACGAGGCCGAGCGCGTCGCCGGACTGTCGCTGCTTGGTCCGAGGCACGCCACGCGTTCGTGCATTTCGATAACGTGCCGGAGCTCGACTGAAATCGTACTCATCGCGACTTCCTGCCCCAAGTCGTCGCCGCCCGCAGCACGCGCGACTATTACGAGGTGCTGATGCGCTTCGTGGATCTGCTTCACGACGGCCACGGCCACGTCTATCCGCCCGAGGCGCTCCAAGACGCGTTCTACGCGCGGCCGCCGCTGCGCAGCGGGTTCGTCGAAGGCAGGGGGCCCGTCTCGACGTGCGCGGCAACGGCGGCGGCTCGTCGAACTATGGCCACGACATCCTGAGCCGCCTCGGCCGCGCGCCGGTGCCAACCGAGCGCTCGAGCGTGGTCGCGATCGATCCCGTGGATCGTGCCCGCGGCGGCCCCGTCGTCGCGTGGCGCGCGACGACGGGCAGCGCGCGACCGTTCACGCGCGAGCACGCCAAGGTCTACGAAGGCCCCGTCGCCGTGCTGATCGGGCCGCGCACGTTCTCCGCGGCCGAAGACTTCGTCCTCGCCTTCGCCGCGATGAAGCGCGGCCTGCTCGTCGGCGACGCGACCGCCGGCAGCACCGGCCAACCGCTGTTCTTCAAGCTGCCCGGCGGCGGCTCGGCGCGCATCTGCGTCAAGCGCGACACCGATCCGAACGGCGGCGAGTTCGTCGGCAAGGGCGTCGCGCCGGACGTCGAGGTCGCGCCGATCGTCGCGGACGTGCGCCGCGATCGCGACCCGGTGCTCGAACGCGTGCGCGAACGGCTGCTCGGCGGCGCGCGGCGGTGAACGGTTGCGCGCGGCGATACGCTCAGTCCCGGAAGAAGTCGTTCCGCTCGGCGCCGTCGAGGCGACCGCTGCGCAGGCAGCCGTTCTTGAAACCGGCGCATCGAGCCGCACGGGCACGGATCGTCGCGACCGAGCTTCTCGACGAGCTCCTCGTCGCCGTGCACGATGCGCCGGCTTCGGCCGACGCGGGGCTCGGACGGATAGCCCTTACGGTGTTTGCGCGTCGGCTCGAAAGGACGCGCCGTGATCGTCGTGACGGATGTTCATGGACACCTCCTCGCTGCATTCTCGACGAAGCGCGGTGCCGCGCGGGGTCGGCGCGAACGCACGAACCGCGGACCGACCGTGCGGTCCGCGGAGCGCCG
>DASWOS010000253.1:0-4899 GCA_036398645.1 Dokdonella sp.
CGTTCGGATACGTATACCCCTTGATCGCGACGACCCGCCAGCTGTCGCTGGGCTGCGAGCTGGCCGGATCGAATTCGTATGTGACGTAGTTGCCGTAGCGATCCGTTACGCGGCTCGCGAGCAGGAAGATTTGCACGCGGTAATCGGGATGCCCATTGATCGTCACGGCCGGATACGCGCGTTCGACATACGTGTCGAACGTGTACGTGACGCCCTGTGGTGTCGTCATGACGAAGCCTTCGCCGTGACCATTCCTGGTTTGCGTGCAGGTGAACGAGTCGAAGTCGCTCGTCGTCCACTTGTGCACTTGTCGGTCCGCACGGAAGTGCTGCGGCGGAAAGCGCGCGTCGAGCTGCAATATCTCCTTGTCGCCTTGGCCCGGCACGTGAACGCTGGCGCCGGACCAGACGTCGTGGACGGAAAAGCCGGCAGTGACGCGCGGATAGCCGATTCCGACCGAGCAGCGCGGCACGGGACTGTTGCTGCTGCCGTCGCCGGGAATGTCCCACTTGAATTGCAGGTCGAACACGCCGGAGATATAGGGCACGTCGACGTCCCAATCCCCGGCGCCGCCGAGCGCGTTGCCGAGACCACCGTACTTGTCGTGCAATTGTCCGCCGACGACGGCCGAGACGACGAGGCGTCGACGCAGTTGCACCGGCAACGCGCTGTTGCCGGGAATGTCGACATCGACGGCGCCGAATTCGGTCTGACCGCTGTACATCGCGACCTGCTCGCCGAAGAAATCGGAGGTCAGCGGTGTGACCTGCTCCGACGCACGGACCTTCTTGTCGTATTCGACGTAGATCGGAACATCCTGTGCGCTCGTGCCCGGGCCTACCAGCGAGACGCCGGGGTCGCTCGGGATATCGCTGCCGCCGAGCGACGACTGCGCGAATGCCGCCGGCGCGAAGCCGAACACAGCCAGCGCCAGTGCGGCGAGCCATCCGTGCCGGCTATCGCGACCGCAGACGAGCCTGCGGATCGCCGACGTGCCGAAAACGTCCTCTGAGACCATGGAGCACCTGCCTGGTTTCGATGAATGGAGACGGACGAACGCCGCGTTGCGGCGATCCGCCGCCCGGCCTCTCCCGTGGGTATACGCGTCGCGGGCGTGCACGGCCGGATCGGTGCGAGTGAGCGAACTCGCGACGGCGCGCATGGTTCGCGCGATGAAGATCGAGTCGAGCACGTGGTCTCCTGTCGCGCGGGGGTGCGGCGCCCCTTCACCGCCGTCGCTCGGCAGCATGGGCAAATGATCGGCTCGCTTCAAACCGCGTTTCGTTAGGCGCGCTTCAATCCGGGTCGCAGAGGTCCGCGAACGCCTTCGCGATGCCGAGCAAGTGCATGCGTGCCTTGCCCGGCATCCGACGGAACGCGCCGAGCAGGTCCTCCTCGTGCGCCGAGCGCGCGTAAACGTCCGTGACGATCGCCGGCGTCTCCGCCCCCGTGCTATGACCCGGCGGCGTCGAGCGCTCGCCGCTCAGCAGCCAGCTGAGCTCGGTGCCGGTCGCGACCGCGATCCGATGCAAACGATCCAGGTTCGGACGTGTTCCGTTCGGATGCTCCCATTGCGCGACGGCGCTCGCAGTGACGCCGCAGCGTCGAGCCAACTCTGCCTGGGACATGTCGGCACGTCGTCGCGCCGTCAGGATGCGCTCGCGCAATGAACGCCGCCCATGCGTAGCCGTACTTTGAAATTTCTTCATAGTTGCGCTAATCACCAAGCTGCACTTACTCTGCGGTCGCAAAAGTCGTTGACGATTCAGCCAAATATCCGACAAGCACGCGCGCTTCGGCGTCCGCCGATCGGCGCACCGCCGTGTACGAAATTTCGGATGAGGCGCGCTCCGAAGCCGACGTTCGGCTGGGCGGTGCCGCATGGCGAAGCCGGACTCACGAACGCGACGCGGCTCGGACCGAGCGACCGCGATGTCAGGTTTGGCCGCCGTTTGGCGTAAGAGTTATCGGCCGGCGCCGCGAGACGCGCGCACGAACCGCTTACACGAGCGATTTCATCCACTTACCAGGGGAGACCTGACCCATGTTCGACCATTTTCATCGTACTCGCGCGAGCGCGTGGCTCGTCGGCCTCGCCGCGCTGATCGGTGCGGCGGGTGTGCAGGCGAAGACCGCGATCGTTCCGACGCAGGTCACCGCGGCGCCGACCGTGACCGTCATCGACGGCGACCCGCTCCAAGTCCACGTCGGCAGCGACAACTCGTTCCAGATCTTCAACAGTCAGGTGCCGGGCTCGGGCCAGGTCTATCCGACCAACGCGACCGACACGGCCGACATGGGCTGGTTCGTGCGCACCGCGGACACGCTGTATGCGCCGGATTTCAGCGAGCATCCGAGCGGCACGGCGACCGGCGGCATCGGCGCGTACACCGCCGTCACGCCCGGCGTGCTGAGCGGCGTGTCCGGCAGCGGCAGCGCGGCCGATCCGTTCCGCGTCACGGTGACCTCGACGCTCGGCGCAAGCGGCATCACCGCGACGCAGCAGGTGCTCTACGTCAACGGCCAGAACTACTTCACGAAGGTCTTTACGCTGACGAACGGCGGTGCGACGCAGGACCTCACGATCTTCCTCGGCGCCGACATCTATCTCGCTGCCAGCGATGCCGGCGTGCCGTTCCTCGAGCCGACGTCGACGAGCCCAGGCGGCCAAAACTGCGGCAAGGGGGCCGAGACCTATACGATCCTGCTGATCCCGCAGACGCCGGCCGATGCCTACAGCGCGCGCGGCTACGGCACGATCTGGTCCGAGATCGGCGCCGACGCGCTCGACGATATCGTCGATGCCAACTGCGAGGACAACGGCGCCGCGCTGCAATGGAACCGCACGCTGGCCGCCGGTGCGTCGTTGACGATCCAGGCCGCGACCTCGTTCGGCGAGATTCCGTCGATCACGCAGTTCAACGTCTCCTCGGTCAGCCCGCCGAGCGGCGCGGCCGGCACCAGCGTCGGCGTGACGATCACCGGCATTGGCTTCGAGGCCGGTACGACGTTCGACTTCGGTGCCGGCGTCACCGTCACGAACCTCGCGATCGTCGACGCGAACACCGCGACGGCGACGCTCGTCATCAACGCGGCCGCAGCCACGGGGCCGCGCGACGTCGTCGGATCGCAATCGACCGGCGGCCTGACCGCGACGCTCGCCGACGGCTTCACCGTGACCGGCGGCACGCTGCCGCCGCCGGTGACCGCGGTGCCGACGCCGACGCTCGGCACCTGGGCGCTCGTCGTGCTGATGCTCACGATCGCCGCGAGCGCGGTCGTGCTACTGCGGCGCGCCGGCTGAGCGAGCGCGCTCCGCGGCGCCGGCACACGGCGTCCGCGGAGCGCCGTCGGGTCATCATTCGATCGGGCCGGACGCGTCGCGTCCGGCCCGTTTCGTTTACGGCGTGGCACGACGCGCGTTGCGGTCGTGCGCATGCTCGGGTGAACGGGTCCGATCGGCACGCTGCGTACGCGCTGCGAACGCGGCGCATGCGCGGCCCGTCCGGGTCCGTGCACGGCCGACCGGCTCGCTTTCCGCGGCGGCGATGCGGCGGCGTGCGCCACCTTCGGTTGCGGGCGCGACGAGCGGCGCGAATCCGCTCGCATGCCCGCGGCCACGTCGGCCGCGGCGCGACCGAGCCTGACGCACCGAGAGCCGCATCGTGCGATGCGGCCACGTCCGATGCGGCCACGTCCCGCGGCGAGCCGACGAACGTCCGGCGCAACCATGATGCATTTCGTTCCGCCTGCGGCGAAACGCGGCCGAGCGGCGACCGCGCGACGACCCACACGGCGCGCGTACGGTCACGACGAACCGCCGCGTCGCTGCGCTCCGGCGACGGTCAGCATCGCGCGACGACGACGCAGCGTGGCTAGCGCCGATCCGGTCTGTCGCGCCGGCGCGTTCCGTCAGCTCCGGCCGGAGGCTGCGCCGTCCGCGACTTCCGGGCCGAGCCGCAGCGTCGTCGCGTGCGCGCTCTCCGCGGCGAAGTCCGCGCAGGTGCTCGATGCGGCGACGTAGCGCTGGCGACGGCCGCACAGCCCGTCGCCACCGCGGACCGATGCGTAGCCGGAGCCCATCGCACGGAGGCCGCCGAACGCGGCCTCGAGCGAGCGCGGGTCCGCGTCGAAATGCGCGCACGCGGCGCAGCGGCGCGGCGGCGGCGCGGCCGTGCGCGCGTTCAGGCGCAGCGCGAGACGCAGTCGCGAAAGGCCGCGCATCGGCGTCAGGGCACCGACGCGCCGAGCCGCTGCCAGAAGCTCGCGAACACGATCGCCGACAGCACGAAGCCGAGCACGAGGTTCACGACGACGCCGGCGGTGAACGCGTAGAACGGCCGCGCGCCGGCTGCGGCGAACTCGCGCAGCCGCGTCGCGAGGCCGATGCTCAGGAAGCAGAACGTGAACGCCCAGGTGCGCAGGCCCTGCAACGGGCCGACGAGACCCGGCGTCAGCGCGCTCTTGAACTCGTCGTAGCCGTAGCCGCGGCCGACGAAGCCGACGAGCGCGGACGCGACGAAGAAGCCGATCACGAACTTCGGGAAACGCCGCCAGATCTCGCCGCCGTCGACGCGCGTCTCGACGCCGGTCGGCTCCCAGCGCGTCGTCGCCACGATCGAGAGCACGAGCGCCCAGACGCCGATCCAGACGTCGCGGCCGACGACCTTCATCAGCGTGAACGCCTGCACGGAGGCCTCCGCGCTGCCGGCGATGCCGGAGCGGCCGGCGTAGCCGGCGTAGGTCTGCGCCGCGGCGAACCCGGCCGCATCGGCGAACTCCGAGGTGCCGATCCACGCGCCGGCGACGCCGGTCGGCAGGCCGAGCGCCTTCGCCGCGAGCGGCAGCACGAAGATCATGACGATCGCCCAGAGCACGACGAGCGTGATCGCGATCGGC
>DASWOS010000254.1:0-5733 GCA_036398645.1 Dokdonella sp.
CGCGACGAGGTCGGAGTCGACCAGCGTGCCGATGCGGATCGCGAGGTCGTAGCCGGCGCTGACGAGATCCTGGATGGGTCGTCGAGGTCGACGTGCAGGCGGACGCCGGGGAAGCACGCGAGGAACTCCGGCAGCAGCGGCGACAGGTACTGCCGGCCGAACGACGCCGACGCGGTCAGCCGCAGCGTGCCGGACGGCTCGGCGCCGCTGCGGCGCAGGTCCGTGCCGAGCCCTTCGAGGTCCTCGACCAGCGAGCGTCCGCGCTCGGCGAGGATCGCGCCTTCCGGCGTCGCGTGCAGCCGGCGCGTCGTCCGGTGCAGCAGCCGCACGCCGAGCTCGCGCTCGAGGCGTTTGAGCCGCTGGCTGGCGACCGCGACCGAGACGTCGAGGCTGCGCGCGGCCGCACTGATCGAGCCGAGATCGAGCACGCGCAGGAACAGCACGAGGTCACCGATGCGATCCATACTTTCAACGAAACGAATAAACTGATTCGGGATATTGGCAGTTCTTGGCGAAGATTAAAATCTCTACTCTCGTCGGCCACCACGATTCGCTGACCTGGAGACCGAGCATGCACGCCCCCGCACGATCCCGACTGCCGCCAGCTTTGTATGCGCTGACCGCCGGCGCGTTCGGCATCGGCACGACGGAGTTCGTGATCATGGGCCTGTTGCTGCAGGTCGCCGCGGACCTGCACGTTTCGATCGGCGCGGCCGGCCTGCTGATCTCCGGCTACGCGCTCGGCGTGTTCGTCGGCGCGCCGGTGCTGACGCTCGCGACGCGACGGCTGCCGCGCAAGCGCGTGCTCGTCGCGCTGATGATCGTGTTCACGCTCGGCAATCTCGCCTGCGCGCTGGCGCCGAGCTACGCGGTGCTGATGGCCGCGCGCGTGCTGACCGCGCTCGCGCACGGCACGTTCTTCGGCGTCGGCGCGGTCGTCGCGACGCGCCTCGTCGCGGCGGAGCGACGCGCCTCGGCGATCTCGATCATGTTCATCGGGCTGACCGTCGCGACGCTGCTCGGCGTGCCGGCCGGCGCATGGCTCGGCGAGCACTTCGGCTGGCGTGCGACGTTCGAGGCGGTCGCCGGCATCGGCGTCGTCGCGACCGTCGTCATCGCCGCACTGGTGCCCGCCGACGACGGCGAGCACGCGCCCGGCGCATTGCGTGACGAGCTCGAGGTCGCGCGCCGGCCGCAGGTGCTGCTCGGGCTCGCGACGACCGTGCTCGGCTCCGCCGGCGTGTTCGCCGTGTTCACCTACGTCCAGCCGCTCCTGACCCGGGTGACCGGCTTCGGCACCGCCGCCGTCTCGCCGATCCTGCTCGTGTTCGGCGTCGGCCTGATCGCGGGCAACCTCGGCGGCGGGCGGCTGGCCGACCGCGGCCTCTTGCGCGCGCTGGTGGTGACGCTCAGCGCGTTGGCCGGCGTGCTCGTGCTGACCGGCTTCGCGATCCACGCGCCGACGACGGCCGTGATCGCCGTCGGGCTGCTCGGCGCCGCCGCGTTCGCGACGGTGCCGCCGCTGCAGCTGCGCGTGCTGCAGAGCGCCGCGGGCGGCGATGCGAGCCTGGCTTCGAGCCTGAACATCGGCGCGTTCAATCTCGGCAACGCACTCGGTGCGTGGCTCGGCGGCTGGGCGATCGAGCGCGGCCCCGGGCTCGCTTCCCTGCCGTGGATCGCCGCGGCGCTGCCGCTCGGCGCGCTCGCGCTCGTGCTCTGGAGCACGCGTCTCGAGGCACGGCACGCGGCGGCGGCGCTCGCCTGCGCACCGGCGCGCCCGTGAATTCCTCGTCTCGCGCGGCAGGAGCCGGAGCCATGCATGCCCGCTGGCGAACGTCGGCCGCGCTGTGCGCCGCCGCGCTTCTGCTCGCGCTGACGCCGGCAGCGCCGGCGGACGGCGCGGCGGCGGACGGCGCGCATTGGGTCGCGACCTGGACCGCGAGCCCGGAGCGCCGGTGGGACGGCGACTTCCCGCTGCCGACGAACCTGCCGTTCACCGTGTGGGACCAGACGCTTCGGCAGACCGTGCGCGCCAGTGTCGGCGGACGGCGGCTGCGCATCGCGCTGTCGAACGCGTACGGCGATGCGCCGCTGCGGATCGACGCCGCTCACGTCGCGCTCTCCGCCGGCGGCGCCGCGCTCGTCGCCGGCAGCGACCGCACGCTCCGCTTCGGCGGCAGCACCGCGGTCGCGATCGCGCCGGGCGCGTCCGTGCTCAGCGATCCGGTCGAGCTCGAGGTCGCCGCGCTCGCCGCGCTCTCGGTCAGCCTGAACTTCGCCGTGCCGACGCCGCCGGCGACGTTCCATTGGGACGCCCGTGCAACTGCCTATCTGATCGCCGGCGACCACGCCGGCGACGCCGCGTTCGTGCCCGAGGCGACGCTGACCACGCGCGTGTTCGTCGACGCGGTGCTGGTCGAGGCGCCGGCGCGGACGCGCGCCGTGGTCGCGTTCGGCGACTCGATCACCGACGGCAACGGTTCGACCGTCGACGCCGACGCGCGCTGGCCCGACGCCCTCGCGCGCCGGCTCGCGCCGCGCGGCGTCGCCGTGCTGAACGCCGGCATCTCCGGCAACCGCCTGCTGCGCGAGCGCATGGGCGCGAGCGCGCTCGCACGCTTCGACCGCGACGTGCTCGATCCGCCCGGCGCCGCCGCCGCGATCGTGCTGATCGGCATCAACGACATCGCCTGGAGCCGCACGCCGTTCGCGCCCGACGAACCGGCCACCAGCGCCGACATGCTCGTCGCCGGCTATCGCCAGCTGGTCGCGCGTGCACACGTGCGCGGTCTGCGCATCGCCGCGGGGACGCTGACGCCGTTCGAAGGCGCGCTGCACGACACGCCGTTCGCCGGCTATTACGATGCGGACAAGGAGCGCGTGCGCCAGGCCGTCAACCGCTGGCTGCGCACGAGCGGCGAGTTCGACGTCGTGATCGACTTCGACGCGCTGCTGCGCGATCCCGCGCGGCCGACGCGTCTGCTGCCGGCCTACGACTCCGGCGATCATCTGCATCCCGGCGACGCCGGGTACGCGGCGATGGCCGACGCGATCGACGCCCAGGCGCTGCTCGACGGCGGCCGCTCCCCGTCCATCCACTCCGGAGACGCTCCATGACCCTTCCCCTTTCCGGCCGGAGCGCCGTCGTCAGCGGCTCGACCGCCGGCATCGGCTACGCGATCGCCGAGCAGCTCGCGCGCGACGGCGCGACCGTCGTCGTCAACGGCCGCACGCAGAAGCGCGTCGACGCCGCCGTCGACGCGATCGCGCGCGCGGTTCCCGGCGCTTCTCTGCGCGGCGTCGCGGCCGATCTCGCCGACGCCGAGGGCGTCGCCGCGCTCGTCGCGGCGGTGCCGAGCGCCGACGTGCTCGTCAACAACCTCGGCGTGTTCGAGGCGCGCCCGTTCGCCGAGATCGACGACGCGGAATGGCAGCGCCTGTTCGACGCGAACGTCATGAGCGGCGTGCGCCTCGCGCGGCACTATCTGCCCGGCATGCTCGAGCGCGATCGCGGTCGCGTGATCTTCATCTCGAGCGAGTCCGCGCTGCAGATCCCGGTCGAGATGATCCACTACGGCATGACGAAGTCCGCGCAGATCGCGGTCGCCGGCGGGCTCGCGCGGCTGACGCGCGGCACGCAGGTCACGGTGAACTCGGTGCTCGCCGGCCCGACGCGGTCGGAAGGCGTCAGCACGTTCGTCGAGCAGCTCGCCGCGCAGGAACGCATCGGTGCCGACGAGTTCGAGCGCCGGTTCTTCGACACCGCGCGGCCGACGTCGCTGCTGCGCCGCTTCATCGAGCCGGCCGAGATCGCGCGCGTCGTCGCGTTCGTCGCGAGCCCGGCGGCGTCCGCGATCAACGGCGCCGCGCTGCGCGCCGACGGCGGCGTGCTGCTCTCCGCATTCTGATCCCAGTCCCCCGATTCATCGTCCGATCCCCAGTCCCCGGAGCGAAGCCCATGAAAGCCGTCGGTCTGACCCGCTATCTCCCGATCAGCGATCCGCAATCCCTCGTCGACGTCGAGCTGCCGAAGCCCTCGCCCGGCGCGCACGACCTGCTCGTGCGCGTCGAGGCGGTCTCGGTGAACCCGGTCGACACGAAGCTGCGCGCGCCGAAGCCGCAGGTCGAATCGCAGCCGAAAGTGCTCGGCTTCGACGCGGCCGGCATCGTCGAGGCCGTCGGCGAGGCGGTCACGCGGTTCCGCGCCGGCGATGCGGTCTACTACGCCGGCGACGTGACCCGCCCCGGCAGCGACGCCGAGTACCAGCTCGTCGACGAGCGCCTGGTCGCGCGGCGGCCGACGACGCTCGACGCGGCGCAGGCCGCCGCGCTGCCGCTGACCGCGATCACGGCCTGGGAGCTCCTGTTCCAGCGCATGCCGTACGCCGAGGAACGCGGCGGCGAAGGCCGCTCGCTGCTGGTGATCGGCGGCGCCGGCGGCGTCGGCTCGATCGCGATCCAGCTCGCGCGCCGCGCCGGCTTCCGCGTGATCGCGACCGCGTCGCGCGCGGAGACCGTCGAGTGGTGCCGCGGCCTCGGCGCCGAGCACGTCGTCGACCATCGCGAGCCGCTCGCGCCGCAGCTCGCCGCGCTCGGCTTCGACGCGATCGACGCGGCGATCAACCTCGCCGACACCGACCGCTACTGGGACGCGCTCGGCGAGCTGATCGCGCCGCAGGGCCACGTCGGCCTGATCGTCGAGCCGGCCGGGCCGCTGCGCATCGGCGATCCGTACAAGGCGAAGTGCATCGGCATCCACTGGGAGATGATGTTCGCGCGGCCGCGCTTCAAAACGGCCGATCAGGGCGAACAGGGCCGCATCCTCGAGCGCGTCGCCGCGCTCGTCGACGCCGGCGAGCTGCGCACGACGCTGACCGAGACGCTGCGGCCGATCAATGCGCAGAACCTGCGCGAAGCGCACCGGCGCCTCGAGTCGGGTACGACGATCGGCAAGCTCGCGCTGGCCGGTTGGTAGCGCGCTCGGCCGCCGCGGACGATCGGCGCGCCGCCGCGGCCGGCACGCGGCGCCGCGTTGGCCGGCTGCGCGAACGCGGGCACAATGCCGCGTCCGCGAACCGGCCGCGCCTTGCCCACGATCGATCCGATCCTCGACCGCCTGCTGCGACTGAGCGCGTTCGACGGCGACTCCGCCGCCGCGCTGCGCGCGCTGCACGCGCACTTCGCCGCGCGCCTCGGCGGCTGCTCGCTCGCGCTCGTGCTCGTGCGCGGCGTGCCGGCCGGCCAGTGCCGCCTCGCCGGCCTGGTCGGCGCCGACGGCCGCGAGCACGTACCGGGCGTCGATCCGTTCGGCGAGCGCACGACGCTGCCGCTGTTCGCCGACGCGCTGACCGCGCGGCTGTTCGGCGCGGTCGCTCCGGTCGCGCTCGCACTCGCGCGCGACGAACGCACGCTGCCGTTCGCGCGCGCGCTGCACGCACCGGCCGCGCTGCTCGGCGTGCCGATCGTCAACGGCGGCGAGCTCGCCCACTGGCTCGTGCTCGGCAGCGGCGACGCCGCGCGTTTCGCCGCCGTCGATCGCGACGCGTTGCTGCTCGAGGCGAATCTCGCCGCGAACCTGGTCGTGCGCCCGCTCGCGACGCGCGCGCTGCGCGACGAGACCGCGCGCCAGCGCCGCGCGATCGAGGGCATCGCCGACGTGCAGCGCCTGCTGCTGCCGGACGATCCGCCGCTGCGCGGCCTCGAGTACGCGGTGCACTGGCAGCCGGCGGAGAC
>DASWOS010000255.1:0-1931 GCA_036398645.1 Dokdonella sp.
GCGCGCGGCGAGGTCGTCCGGCTTCTTCGCGTCGGGGTCCTTCTCCTCCTTGACGATCGCCGCGGGCCCGGCGACGCCGGCGGCGAGGTCGTAGACGAACCAGTCGTGGCCGCGGCGGTACTGCAGCGCGCGCCCGTCCGCGGAGAACTGCGGCGCGCTCTCGTGCTCGGGCGTGCGCGTGACCTGGATCAGCCGTCCGCTCGCGAGCTCGCGGATGAACACGTCGCCGTTGCGGACGAACGCGGCGCGCGCACGCGCGCGATCGAAGGTCGCGTCGTCGCCGTCGGCGTTCGCCATCGCCTGCGGATCGACGATCGTGTCCTTGCCGTCGGCGAGATCGACGCGGTGCAGGTCGCGCACCGACGTGCCGCTGCGCTTCAGCGCGTAGTAGACGCTGCGCCCGTCGACGCTCCAGTACGGCTGCTCGACCGGCGATCCGATCCAGTCCGGATCGGCCATCGCCTGCTCGAGCGTGATCGAGCGCGCGGGCGCGGCGGCGAGCGAGAGCAGCGCGGCGAAGCCGGCGACGAGGCAGCGTGGCATGCGGATCTCCCGGGATCGGCCGAGCCCCTCGGCCGTACAAAGGCTCGAAGAATAGCGTTCCGGCGCGGCCGCGCACCGGGCCGAAGGTCAGGCCGCACGCATCTTTGCAATCCCATACAAGCCACGGCCGCGCGGCGTGCTTGGCAATCGCGTCCGCATCCGGCAGCCTTGCGCGATCCGTTCCGCACGCGTCCGCCATGACCGAGCCCTGCGTCGAAATCGAAACCGCGGCGAACCCGCGTCACGCGGTGATCTGGCTGCACGGCCTCGGCGCCGACGGCCACGATTTCGAGCCGATCGTGCCGGCGCTCGTCGCGCCGGGCTGGCCGCCGCTGCGCTTCGTGTTCCCGCATGCGCCGGTGCGCGCGGTCACGCTGAACGGCGGACGGCCGATGCGCGCGTGGTACGACATCTTCGGCACGCAGATCGCCGACCGCCAAGACGAGGCCGGCATCCGCGCCTCGGTCGCGCAGCTCGACCGGCTGATCGAGCGCGAGGCCGCGCGCGGCGTGCCGCCCGCGCGCGTGCTCGTCGCCGGCTTCTCGCAGGGCGGCGCGATCGCGCTCGCCGGCGGCGTGCGCCATCCGGCGCGGCTCGCCGGCATCGTCGCGCTGTCGACGTACCTGCCGCTCGCCGAGGCGACCGCGGCCGAGCGCAGCGGCGCGAACGCCGGCCTGCCGATCTTCTTCGGCCACGGCCGCTTCGATTCGGTCGTCGCGCCGGCGCTCGGCGAACGCAGCCGCGACCTGCTCGCCGGGCTCGGCTACGCGGTCGAATGGCACGACTACCCGATGGCGCACCAGGTCTGCGCCGAGGAGATCGCCGAGCTCGGCCGCTGGATCGTCGCGCAGGTCGGCGCCGGTACCTGAGGCGCGCCGCGCCGATGCGTGGCGCGCGTCACGCTTCGGCGGCGTGCGCGCGGCGGCGTGCGCGGGCGGCCGGCCTATAATCGCGCGCATGGCAGCGGGGGATGCGAGCGCGCGGTCGGACGCACCGGCGTGGCTGCCGCGGTTCTGCAGCGCGCCGACGCTGTTCGCCGTCATGGTCGTCGCCGAGCTCGTCGCGCTGGTTGTCGCGCTCGCGCCCGACGCGCCGCAGCGCGCGTGGCTGCCGCGGCTCGGCGTCGCCAGCGTCTACGTGCAATGGCTCGCGCTGCTCGACGCGGTCGCGCTCTGCTCGCTGCGTCACCGGCTCGAACGCCTGCCGGTACGGGCCGGCTTCGCGGCCGCGTGGGCGCTCTGCGTCGTGATCACGCTGCTCGCGAGCGCCGTGATCTACCGCCTCGACCAGGCGCTCGGGCTCGGTCTCGGCGCGCCGGCCGGCACGGCGGCGCGCTTCGTGTTCGCCAATGCGGCGATCTGCGCGCTGATCGCGGCGGCGCTGCTGCG
>DASWOS010000256.1:0-8091 GCA_036398645.1 Dokdonella sp.
GAACAGCTCGTAGAGCTTCGGGTAGTAGTGCACCGGCGAGGTCAGCGCGAGCGGCTCGTAGACCGAGCGGTCCGGCACGAGCACGTACGCGCCGCGCAGCCCGTACCACTGCGTATCGAAGCCGATCGCGACGCGTGCGCGTGCGAACAGCACGAGCAGCCACGCGGCCAGCGCACCGCACCAGAGCCGGCCGGCCGGCGTCTGCGCGCGTGCGCGGCGCCACAGCTGCGCGAGCAGCGGACGCTGCCCGCCGAACGCGGCGGCCGCGGCGAGCAGCACGGTCAGCCATTGCAGGTCGCGTGCCGAGCCGAGCTCGAACGCCGACGCGGTCCATGCGCAGACGCTCCAGACCGCGAGGCCGGCGACGAACGCGAGCACGTAGTCGAGCGAATCGGACGCCGGCGGCACGCGCAGCAGCCGTCGCAGCGTCATGCCGACGCCGACGACGATCTCGAGGTACAGCGCGTCGACGAGCAGCGCGGCATCGACCGCGTGACGGCGCAGGTACAGCGCGACCGCGACGATCGCGAGCGCGCGCGGCCAGCGCGGTCGCAGCAGGAACGCAGCGGACACGATCGCGATCAGCGCGACGGCTTCGAGCCCGCCCTGCCAGTACGCCGCGGTCTGCACGTGCCAGTCGAACGGACCCGGCACGATCAGCTCCCAGATCGGCACGCCGATGAACGCGGCCGCCGTGGCGATCGCGACGACGGCGAGGCCGCGCTCGACGAACGCGCCGCCGGTGCCCGCCGTCACCGTGCCGGTGCGCGCCGTCGGCATCGCGGCCGTACTCAGCTGCGCAGGCCGAGCCGCTTGCGCTCCATCCGGCGCAGGAACTCGTCCATGATGCGTCGGTACAGGTCCTCGCCGAGGTACGCGTCCTCGACGCCGGCGTCGATCGACGGGTTGTCGTTGACCTCGATGATCGCGACGCGATCCTTCGCCTGCTTCAGGTCCACGCCGTAGAGCCCGTCGCCGATCGGCGCGGTCGCGCGCTGCGCGAGCTTGACGATCTCGCTCGGCGCGTCGCGCACCGGCAGCGTCTCGAAGCCGCCGGACTTCGCGCTGCCGCGCGCGGCATGGTTGTAGATCTGCCAGTGCCCGCGCGACATGTAGTACTTGCACGCGTACAGCGGCTCGCGATTCAGGATGCCGATGCGCCAGTCGAATTCGGTGAACATGAACTCTTGCGCGAGCACGAGCGCGGTGTGCTGGAACAGGTCCTCGGCGGCCTTCTTGAGCTGCTCGGGGCTTTCGGCCTTGACGATGCCGCGCGAGAACGAGCCGTCCGGGATCTTCAGCACGATCGGAAAGCCGAGCAGGTCGGGAAGCTCGGCGAGCTTCTTCGGCTCGTCGCGATACAGGATCTCGGTGCGCGGCGTCGCGAGCTTGCGCGAACGCAACAGATCGTGCAGGTAGATCTTGTTCGTGCACTTCAGGATCGAGCTCGGCTCGTCGATGACGACCATGTCCTCCTTCTCGGCCTTGTTCGCGAAGCGGTAGGTGTGGTTGTCGAGCGCGGTCGTCTCGCGGATGAACAGGCCGTCGTATTCGGCGAGCTTCGTGTAGTCGTTCTTCGAGATCACGTCGACCTCGATGCCGAGCTCGGCGCCGGCCTCGACGAACGCCTTCAACGCGCGCTTGTTCGACGGCGGCATCGGATCGTTCGCGTCGACGAGCATCGCGAGGTCGAAGCGGAACTTGCGCCGCGCGCGCGGCTTGCGCCACAGCTTCTTCGAGAACTTGTCGAGCGCCTGCGCGAACGCGTCCTCCTGCGCGTCGGACAGCGTGTGCAGCCCGGTCGGCCGGATCGCGCTGATCTGCCAGACGCGCTCGCGCTCGAACTCGATGCGCAGGATCGGGCACGGGAACAGCTCGAACACCTGGCGCGCGATGTCCTCGAGGCTCTCCGACGCGGTCTCGCCGAAATAGACGAGCACGCCGAAGTCGGTCGTGTCGCGGCCGCCGTCGGGCAGGAACTTCGACAGCTTCTGATTCAGGTCGTCGATGTCGAGGCCGTACAGCGAGCGCCGGCGCAGGTCGTTGATCGCGCGCACCGACGGGATGACCTTGTGCCCGCGCGCCTCGGCGAGCAGCGACACGTAGTAGCCGGTGCCGAGATACTTGTAGCTGCGGCACAGGTTGATGACCTGAGTCCGCTCGTCGTCGGCGCCGACGGCTTCCTTCAGGTAATCCTGCGCGGTGACGACGTTGTCGGACGGATAGTACGAGCCCCAGTCCGTGGCTTTCTCGACGACGATGACGAGCCGGCTCATGCGCTCAATCCGCGGGGCGTTCGAAGGGACGGTGCGCGCGCACGGCGTGCGGAAGCGACGGCGCTGGAGGCGGCGGAATTCGGCATGGGGCGCGGGCGCGCAGTGTGACACAGGCGCGTTCGCGCGTGCATGAATTCCTCGGCGGGCCGCGCGCGGCGAGCGCCGGCGAGCGGCGCCGCGGAAGCTCGTTGCAGCGGCGCGTCCGCCTCGACTAGTCTGCGCGCCGTGATCGCGACGGCCCCGCCATCGACCATCCCGAGCGAGGCGCGCATCCGGCGCGCGACGCTCGTCGACCTCGGCGCGCTCGTCGAGCTCGAGAACGCGTCGTTCGACGTCGAACGGCTCAGCCCGCGCCAACTCCGCCGTCATCTCGAAAGCCTCAGCGCCGAGGTCCTCGTCGCGGTGCGCGAGCGCCGCGTCGTCGGCGCCGCGGTGTTGTTCTTCCGGCGCACGAGCCCGATCGCGCGGCTCTATTCGATCGCCGTCGCCGCGGACCAGCGCGGCCGCGGCCTCGGCGCGGCGCTGCTCGCCGCGGCCGAGCGCGCCGCGCGCCGGCGCGGCGGCCGCGCGCTGCGTCTCGAGGTGCGCGTCGACAATCCCGCCGCGCAACGGCTCTACGAGCGGCGCGGCTATCGCCGCTTCGGCGCGCGCGCGGCGTACTACGAGGACGGCGCCGACGCGCTGCGCTACGAGAAGCGGCTCGTGCCGGCCAAGCCGGACGCTGCGCGCTGAGCCGCTCGGTCCTGTGTAGGAAAAGCGGCTTCTGCCGCGAAGGCCCGAGCAGCGCGCGCAGCGCGCCGCTGAGCCTACGACGGCGCGCGTTGCGGCTGAAGCCGCTTCCTACAGGATGCGGGACGGACGAGGCGCTTCGGTGGTCGAGGCTGAAGCCGTTCGCAGACGGAAGCGTCGGATCACCGATCCTTTGCGGGCGGCTCCGGCCGTGAATCGGGTCGCTCGGCGCACGCGCGGGCGCGCCGTCCGCGCGCGCCGCGCGCGAAGACCGGCGCGAGTCGAACCCGCCGAGCCGCCGCTTCGCCTGAAGCGAGCCGGACCCGCCGAGCCGGCGACGTACGCAACGGCACGCTCGCGGCTAGTCCCGCTCGTCCTTCAGCACCTTGCCGGTCGCCGCGTCGATGTCCATGTCCCACTCGACGCCGGACGGATCGGTGACCTCGATCTCGTAGACGTAGCCGCGCCGATGCCGCTCGACCTCGGCGCCTTGCTCGATCGAGGCGCCGGGATGCTTCGCGAGCGCCGCGGCGTCGAGCTTCTCGGTCGGCAGGATCTTGCCTTGCTCGACGAGCGCGGCGACCTCGTCCGTGCTGAGATCCTTCGCGGTGGCGGCACCGCCGAAGGCGAGCGCGGCCGCGGCGAGCGCGATGCGAAGACGTGCGTCGTTCATCTGCGTTCTCCTCGTCGAAGAAATGACCGCCTCAGCCTACCTGCGTGCGCGCGGCGTTGCAGCGGCGTTCGACCACGCGTTCAGCGGCAGTCCATCTGCGCGCCCGGGCACGGGGCGCATGAATGGCCGCAGCGTCGCTCCTCGCCGGAGCCGCGCGACTCTCAGACCTTCGACCTCGGCGCTCGGGTCATCGGCGGCGCGGAGCACGCCGTGCTCAGCCGCCGTCCTGCTGCAGCCGCGCGGCGGTCGCCGCGTCCGGCCGCGCGACGAGTCCGCCGGCCGCGGCGAGCGTGACCTCGTAGCGGCCGCCGTCGACGAGCGGCAGGTACGCGGCGCTGCCGTAGTCCGCGTCGATCCACGGCAGCCACGCCGGGAAGCGCCGCTTCAGCGTCCACAGGTCGAGCGGCGCGCCCGTAAGCAGCGCGTGGACGCTGCGTGGCGCCCCGCGCTCCGCTTCGACGTCGCGATAGCGGCCGCCGATCCGCTCGAGGCGGTACAGCGGCGGCGCGCCGAGGACGAGCGCAGCGGCCTTCCACTTGATCACGCGCGCATCGAGCTGCCATTCGTCGCCGTCGATCTCGACCGTGCGCTCGCTGCCGTCCGGCGTCGACAGCGTGACGGCATAGCGTTGCGGCGCGAGCCGCTGCGCGTCGACCGTCGCGACCGGCGTTTCGGCGCTCAGGCGCCGGTAGCCGAGCAGCGTCGCGCCGAAGCCGGCGCCGAGCAGCGCGATCAGCAGGAACAGCGCGGACCAGAGCGCGCGATGGCCGGCGGCGATGCGGCGCCGCGCGCGCCAGTAGCGCCGCGCACGTACGCCGTGGTGCAGCGCCACCAGCGCGCTGAGCGCGGCGGCGGCGAAGGCGACGGCGAGGAACGGCGTCAGCGGCATCGGCCTAGCATACCGGCCGTCCGCGTCGACGTGGCTATACTGCGCGCACACCACGATCGGGTCCGCTCATGTCCGCGTCTCGTCCGCTGCTTCGTTGCCTCGTGCCGGTGCTCGCCGCGCTGCTCGCCGCGTGCGGTAACAAAGGGCCGCTGTACAAGCCGACGCCGCCGGCGCCCGCACAGCCGGCACCGCCGGCGCCGGCGCCGCCTTCGCCGCCGGTGCCGACGCAGGGCGACGTCGGGCACTGAGCGGCATGCGGCTCCGCTTCAGCAAGATGCACGGCATCGGCAACGATTTCGTCGTCGTCGACTGCCGCGAACGTCCGCTCGCGCTGACCGAATCGGCGATCCGCCGGCTCGGCGACCGCCATTTCGGCGTCGGCTTCGATCAGTTGCTGACGATCGAGCCCGCGCGCGACGCGTCGTGCGCGTTCGCGTACGGCATCTTGAATCGCGACGGATCGAGCGCCGGACAGTGCGGCAACGGCGTGCGCGCGGTCGCGCGCTGGCTCGCGCGCGCCGGCGTGCTCGCACCGGGCGGCCGCGCGCGGCTCGAGAGCCCGTCCGGCCCGGTCGCCGTCGAGCTGCTCGACGACGGCCGCGTGCGCGCCGAGCTCGGCGAGCCGCGCTTCGAGGCGGACGCGATCCCGCTCGCCGTCGACGCCGCGACCGCCGACGCGCAGCGCGCGAGCTACGCGATCGACGTCGCCGGCCGCGAGGTCGAGATCGGCGCGGCCTCGTTCGGCAATCCGCATGCGCTGGTCGAGGTCGACGACGTCGACGCGGCGCCGGTCGCCGTGCTCGGTCCGCAGATCGAGCACGCGGCCGCGTTCCCGCAGGGCTGCAACGTCGGCTTCGCCGAGATCGTCGCGCCGGACGCGATCCGGCTGCGCGTCTGGGAGCGCGGCGTCGGCGAGACGCTCGCCTGCGGCAGCGGCGCCTGCGCCGCGGTTGCGGTGCTGCGCCGGCGCGCTAAGCTCGCGCCGGTCGTCCGCGTCGCGCTGCCCGGCGGCGAGCTCGAGATCCGCTGGGACGGACCGGGCCGCGCCGTGTCGATGTGCGGCCCGGCGGAGTTCGTATTCGACGGCGAGCTCGACACGGCGATGGACGCCGAACGCATCGGCAACGGAAATTCGGAGGCGGAGCGCCCGTGAGCGAACTCAGCGTCAAGGACGGTCTGACCGCGATGGAGGTCGCGAGCTACCTGCGCCGGCATCCGGACTTCCTCGGCGAGTTCCCGGACCTCGCGCTCGCGCTCGTGCTGCCGCGCGAGCAGGGCTCGGCCGCGTCGCTCGCGAGCTACCAGCTCGACGTGCTGCGCGACAAGAACCGCGAACTCGCGCGGCGCCTGCACGAGCTGATCGAGGTCGCGCACGAGAACGAGACGCTGATGGTCCGCGTGCACACGCTGACGCTCGCGCTGATGCGCGCGAAGACGCTCGCGGAGACCGCGAACGCGATCGTCGCCGCGCTGACCGAGGATTTCGGCACCGATCTCGTGCGCCTCGTGCTGTTCCGCGCCGATCCCGAGCTGCCGGCCGCGGACTGGCTGATCGCGGAGCCGGCCGGCGCGGCCGGGTTCCCGGCGTTCGCGGAGTTCTTCCGCCGCGCCGAGCCGCTGTGCGGACGTCCGCAGCAGGACAAGCTCGACGCGCTGTTCGGCGCCGAGGCCGCGAACGTGCATTCGGCGGTGCTGCTGCCGCTCGGCGCGATCGGCATGCTCGCGATCGGCGCGCACGACGCGAACCGCTTCCATCCGGGCATGGGCACGGTGTTCCTGAAGCTGATCGGAGAGGCGGTCGGCGCCGCGGTCGCGCGCTTCCCGGGCTGAGATGGAGTCGAGCCTGCACGGCGCGGTCGACCGCTTCCTCGCGTACCTGCGCGACGAGCGGCGTTATTCCGCGAGCACGCTCGACAACTACGCGCGCGCGCTCGCGCGCCTGGTCGAGTACGCGCACGCGAACGGGCTGCGCGCGTGGCGCGAGCTCAGGCCCGATCAGGCGCAGACGCTGCTCGCCGACGAGCACCGCGTGCGGCGCCATTCGCCGGCGACGCTGCGCGGCACCGCGTCGGCGTGGCGCAGCTTCTTCGGCTTCCTCGCGCGCGAGGGCGAGGTCGCGACGAATCCGGCGCTCGGCCTGCGCTCGCCGAAGGTGCGGCGCAAGCTGCCCGAAGTGCTCGACGTCGACGAGGCGAGCCAGCTCGTCGAGATCGCCGGCGACGACGCCGAGGCCGTGCGCGACCGCGCGCTGCTCGAGCTGTTGTACTCGAGCGGCCTGCGCGTGTCCGAGCTCTGCGCGATCCGCTGGCGCGACCTCGACGCCGGCGACGGCCTGCTGCGCGTGACCGGCAAGGGCAGCAAGACGCGCGTCGTGCCGGTCGGCGCGCAGGCGCTCGCGGCGCTCGCCGCGCTGCGCGAGCGCGAGCATCCGAACGGCGACGATCCGCTCGTGCGCGGGCGCGGCGGCCGGCCGCTGACGCCGAACGGCGTGCGCGCGCGGCTGAAGCGGCGCGCGCGGCAGCAGGGCGTCTGGAAGCGCGTCTACCCGCATCTGCTGCGCCACTCGTGCGCGAGCCATCTGCTCGAGTCGTCGGGCGACCTGCGCGCGGTGCAGGAGCTGCTCGGCCACGCGGACATCGGCACGACGCAGATCTACACGCACCTCGACTTCCAGCACCTCGCGAAGGTCTACGACGCGGCGCATCCGCGCGCGCGGCGGCGCTGAGCGCGGCGCGGCGGCCCTTGGAATCGGCCGGCCGACTCCCCACTTCGGCGGTTTCCGCGAAGCGCAGACCCATGAGCGACGTCTTTCACGCGACCACCATCGTCTCCGTGCGCCGCGGCGATCGCGTCGTCATCGGCGGCGACGGCCAGGTCACGCTCGGCAACACGGTCATGAAGGCGAACGCGCGCAAGGTGCGCCGGCTCGGCAAGGGCGAGGTGCTGGCCGGCTTCGCCGGCGCGACGGCCGACGCGTTCACGCTGTTCGAGCTGTTCGAGCAGAAGCTCGACAAGCACGGCGGCAACCTGACGCGCGCCGCGGTCGAGCTCGCGAAGGACTGGCGCACGGAGCGCCGCCTCGGCCGTCTCGAGGCGCTGCTCGCGGTCGCCGACGCGTCGACGTCGCTGATCGTCTCCGGCAACGGCGACGTGCTCGAGCCGGAGAACGGCCTGATCGCGATCGGCTCCGGCGGGCCGTACGCGCTCGCCGCGGCGAAGGCGCTGCTCGAGCACACCGAGCTCGAGCCGCGCGCGATCGTCGAGCGCGCGCTCGCCATCGCCGGCGACATCTGCATCTACACCAACCACAACGTCACGATCGAAGAGCTTTGAGTTCTCGCCGTCCGTCCCGCTCGCGGCGCCCGAGCCCGTCGTCCGCCGCGCGCCGATGCGCGCCGCGGCGCGTCCGGTCGGCGCGCGCGGAGCCGATCGGCCGAGCCTCCCGAACTGCCCGGTGCGACCATGTCCGAACTGACTCCCCGCGAAATCGTCAACGAGCTCGATCGCTACATCGTCGGCCAGCA
>DASWOS010000257.1:0-6875 GCA_036398645.1 Dokdonella sp.
GGCCGAGAAGCTCGGGCTGCGCCGCAATACGCTGGCCGTCGCGGTGCACCGGATGCGCCACCGGCTGCGCGAGCTGATCGAGCACGAGCTCGCCGACACGACCTCGGCCGAGACCGACCTCGAAGCGGAGCTGCGCGACGCGCTCGCCGCCGGCACGGCACGGGAGCGGCGGTAATCCCGCTCGCGGAAAGCGTGATGTCGAGTCGCGTCCGGGGAGCCCTTTCATGACGAACTCACAGCCGAGCCGCCGCGCGTTTCCGATCACGCGGTGGTCGATGGTCACGCAGGTGTTCGCCGCCGGCGAACGCGCACCGCTCGACGCGCTCGACGAGCTCGGCCGGCGCTATCGCTACGCGGTCTACGCGTACGTCCGCTGCTGCGGCCACGCGCCGGCGATCGCGCTCGGCATCACGCAGAGCTTCCTGCACCATCTGAAGCGCGATTTCGACGCGACCGGGCGGCTGAGGCCGAACGACCGCGAGCGATTCCGCCGCTACCTGCTCGAACGGCTGCACGGCTGGCTCGCCGACGACGGGCGCCGCGCGCACGACGACGGCGGCGACGAGCCGCCGCCGCCGCGCGACGACTTCGAAGCGCGCTACGCGCGCGACGGCGCGTCGTTCACGTCACCGGAGCAGGCGTTCCAGCGCGGCTTCGCGCTCGAGGTGCTCGTGCGCGCGTTCGAACGGCTGCGCGCCGAGGTGCGCCAGACCGGCCATCTCGACATGTACGACGCGCTCGCGCCGTTCATCGCGTGCGATCCGCCGCCGGGCCAGTACGAGGAGGTCGCGCAGGCGCTGCGCACGCGCCCGCTCGCCGTCGTCGTCGCGCTGAAGCGCCTGCGCCAGCGTCTGCGCGAGCTGGCCAACGAGGAGCTCGCCGACACCGTCTCGTCGGCCGAGGAGCTCGCCGACGAGCAGCGCACGCTGCTGTCGGTGCTGCAGACCGCGAACTGATCGCGATGGCCGCGCCGACGCCCCGCATCGAGCCGGCCGCGAGCACCGCGGCGCTGTCGCACGCCGACTCCGCAGCGGCGATCGCCGCGCTCGCGTTCGGCCAGGCCGGCTACGGCGCGGCGCCGAATCTGACCCATCTGCGCCATCTCGCGCTGCTGCCGGTCGAAACGCTGGAGCTGGACCTGTCCGATCCGCTGCAGCGCCAGTTCGGCGACTACGAGTTGCTCGAGCTGATCGGCGAAGGCGGCATGGGCGTGGTCTACCGCGCGCGGCAGAGGAGCCTCGACCGCGAGGTTGCGATCAAGCTGCTCGCCGCCGGACCCTGGGCCTCGCGCGAGTTCGTCGAGCGCTTCCGCCGCGAAGCGCAGAACGCCGCGCGCATGCAGCACCCGAACATCGTCGCGATTCACGAGGTCGGCGACGCCGAGGAGCTGCATTTCTTCTCGATGCGCCTCGTGCGCGGCGGCTCGCTCGCGACGCTGCTGAAGAGCGAAGGCCGCCTCGCGCCGCGGCGCGTGGCGCAGCTGCTGCGCACGGTCGCCGAGGCCGTCGACTACGCGCACGGCCTCGGCGTGCTGCATCTGGAACTGAAGCCCGCGAACGTGCTGCTCGACGAGGACGGCACGCCGCACGTCGCCGACTTCGGCCTCGCGCGGCGACTCGACAGCGCGCGCGCGGTCGACAACGACGAGGTCTCCGGCACGCCGAGCTACATGGCGCCGGAGCAGGCCGACGCGCGCGCGCAGAAGCTCACCGCGGCGACCGACATCTGGGGCCTCGGCGCGCTTCTCTACGAGCTGACCACCGGCGCGCCTCCGTTCGTCGGCGAGTCGCCGCAGGCCACGCTCCGGCTCGTCGTCGACGGGCGCTTGCGCAGTCCGCGCGAGCGCGTGCGCGCTCTGCCGCGCGACCTCGAGGCGATCATCCTGAAATGCATGGCGATCGACGCCGCCGCGCGCTACGCGTCGGCGCGCGAGCTCGCCGACGATCTCGGCCGCTTCCTCGACAGCCGCGCCGTGCACGCGCGGCCGCAGAACGCGCCGCAGCGTTGCGCGCGTTGGGTCCGGCGCGAGCCGCGGCTCGCGGTCGCCGTCGTGCTCGTCGTGTGCGCGCTGGCCGGCGGCCTCGCCGCGACGGCGTGGCAATGGCTGCGCGCACAGCACGCGGCCGAACGCGCGGCGGCGGAGCGCGGCTTCCTCGTCGGCGTGTTCGAGCAGGCGAGCCCTGATCTGAACCGCGGACAGCCGTTCACCGCGCACCAATTGCTCGAGAAAGGCGAGCACCAGCTCGCCGCGGGCGCCGCCGGCGACGTCTCGACGCGGATCGACTTGACCGGCCTGATCGGCCGGCTGTACTGGCAGATCGGCGACTACGAGCGCGCGCGGCCGCTGCTCGAGCGCGCGGTCGCCGACGGCGCCGCGGCCGGCGTCGACGACGACGTGCGTTCGCGCAACCTCGCCGCGCTCGCCGACGCGGAAAAGCAACAGGAGCGTTCGGTTCAGGCGATCGCCCATGCGCGCGAGGCACTGCAGGCCGCCGAGCGCGCCGGCGGCGGCGACCTCTCGCCCGCGCGCCGCACGCTCGCGAACGCGTACGTCGGCGGCGGCGATGCCGAGCGTGCCGTGCCGCTGCTCGAAGCGGCGCTCGCCGACGACCGCGCCGCCCACGGCGAGCGCAGCCGCGAGGTCGTCGCCGACCTGACCCTGCTCGGCTACGCGGAGCTCGAGCGCTCGCAGCTCGATGCCTCCGTGGCGACGACGCGCCGCGCGATCGCCGCCGCGACCGCGCTCGGCGAGCGGCAGAGCAGCGAGGTCTTCGACGCGCTCGGCAATCTCGCCACCGCGCTCGGCAATCAGGGCAAGCTCGCCGAATCCGAGCAGGCGCTGCGCGAAGCCGTCGAGATCGGCACGCGGATCTACGGCGCCGACCATCACGACGTCGCCTCCGCACGCTCGAACCTGCTGCTCGCGCTCGAGCGCGAGGGCCGCTTCGCCGAGGCGCTGCCGCAGCGGCTCGAGCTGATCCGCGTCGCGCAGCGCCACCGCGCCGAGCGGCCGGAACAGCTCGCCTATTTCTACGCCGATGCCGCGTTCGATTACGACGAGCTCGGCCGCTTCGCGGAGGCCGAGCGGACCGCGCGCGAGGCCGTGGCGATCTGGGACGACATCCGCGGCAAGGCCGAGGAATGGCACAGCGCCGAAACGTTCCGGACGCTGGCGACCGCGCTCGAGTTCCAGGGACGCTACGCGGAGGCCGAGGCGACGTTCCGCAGGACGATCGAGATCCAGGCGCGCCACGAACCCGCGTCCTCGATCTGGCTGAATCGGACGCACGGCGAGCTCGGCGACCTGCTGCGGCGCGAACACCGGCTGCCGGAAGCGCGGCGCGAGATCGACGCCGCGCTCGCCGCGCTGCCGGCGTCGGCGGGGCTCGGCCGCGCGCGACTGCTCGCGCTGCGGAGCGCAGCCGAGATCGACGACGGCGACGCGGCCGCGGCCGACGCGTCGGCGACGAAGGCGCTGGCGACGCTGCGGACGATCCTGCCGCCGGGCCATTTCCTGCTGCGCGGCGCGTTGTTCGCGGCCGGCCGCGCGAAGCTCGCGCGCGGCGCGCCGGCCGCGGCCGAGGCGCTGCTGCGCGAGGCGCGCGCGACCTGCCTCGCGGACTGGCCGGCGGACGACCCGCGCGCGCTCGAGGTCGACGTCGCGCTCGCCAATGCGCTCGCCGCAGTCGGCCGGCGCGACGACGCGCGCGCGCTGCGCGCGCGCGTCAAACCGACGCTGCGCGCCGCGCGCACGCCGCAGGCGACCGATCTGCTCGCGCAGCTGCGCTCGCCGTGAGGCGCCGAACGGGGTTCCCTCCGGAACACGCCGAATGCGATCGCCGCCGCATGGCCGGCGCTCGACGGAGCACCGCGCATGCGTGAAGCACGGCTGACGCGCCGCACGGCCGCGGTGCGCCGAGCGGACGGCTGCGGCCGGCGCTGCCGCGGGCACGCCGCGCGGGCGGCGCCGCAAGATCGGCTCCGGCGCGCCGCGACGCGGGCGATGGTTGTTTGTCTCGTGCGCACGCGCCGGCCGCGACGCGGCCGGCGCCGCACCGCCGCGCCGGCGCCGTTCAGCCCGCTGCTATACTCCGCGACCGATCGCGAAAGCTTTGCAGAGGGTCGCATGCTCGACGACATCAAGAAGGACGCGCAGACGCGCATGCAGAAGAGCGTCGACGCGCTCAAGCACGAACTCACGCGGCTGCGCACCGGGCGCGCGAGCACCGCGCTCGTCGAGCCGCTGAAGGTGCCCTACTACGGCAGCGACACGCCGGTCTCGCAGGTCGCCAGCGTCGCGCTCGCCGACGCGCGCTCGATCACGATCACGCCGTACGAGAAGAACATGGTCGGCCCGATCGAGAAGGCGATCCTCGCGTCGGATCTCGGCCTGACGCCGACGACGGTCGGCGCCGTGATCCGCATCAACCTGCCGCCGCTGACCGAGCAGCGCCGCAAGGAGCTCTCCAAGCACGTCGCGCACGAGGGCGAGAACGCGAAGGTCGCCGTGCGCAACGTGCGCCGCGACGCGCTGCACCAGGTCAAGGAACTGCTGAAGGACAAGAAGATCACCGAGGACGACGAGCGCCGCGCCGAAGAGGACATCCAGAAGTTCACCGACAAGTTCGTCAAGGACGTCGACGCGGTCGTCAAGGCGAAGGAAGACGAGCTGATGGCGATCTAGCCGCGGCCGGCGCCGCCGGCCGGGACGACGGCACGGACGCCGCCGCAGGACGCTCCACGGACGAAGGCCGGCGCGGAGCCGGCGCGCCGGAGCCGGCGACTCCGGCGACGTTTCGACACTCCCGCGGCCGCCGCCGCACCCGCTCACGACCCCATGGATTCCGACGCCGCTCCGCGCATTCCGCGCCACATCGCGATCGTCATGGACGGCAACGGCCGCTGGGCGGAACGCCGCCGGCGGCCGCGCAGCCTCGGCCATCGCGAAGGGCAGAAGGCCGTGCGCGCGACGGTCGAGTTCTGCCGCCGGCGCGGCGTCGAGGCGCTGACGCTGTTCGCGTTCTCGAGCGAGAACTGGAAGCGGCCGGCCGGCGAGGTCGGCGCGCTGATGCGGCTGTTCCTGAACGCGCTCGACCGCGAGGTCGACGAGCTCGACGCGAACGGCGTGCGCATCGACTTCGTCGGCGAGCTGTCGGCGTTCTCGCCGGAGCTGGTCGAGCGCATGCGCGCGGCGATGCGGCGCACGCAGCGCAACGCGTCGCTGCGTCTGAACGTCGCGGTCAACTACGGCGGGCGCTGGGACATCGCGCAGGCCGCGCGCGCGCTCGCGCAGGCGGCCGTGCGCGGCGAGCTCGACGCGGACGCGATCGACGAGGCGGCGGTCGCGCGGCGGGTCTGCCTCGCCGACCAGCCGCCGGTCGACCTGTTCGTCCGCACCGGCGGCGAGACGCGCGTCAGCAACTTCCTGCTCTGGCAGATCGCCTACGCGGAGCTCTACTTCACCGACGTGCTCTGGCCCGACGTCGACGCCGAGGTGCTCGACGCCGCGCTGGCCGAGTTCGCGCGCCGCGAGCGGCGCTACGGCCTGACTTCCGCGCAAGTGCGCGCGGCGAGCTGATGTCGCGCGTCCTCAGGCAGCGCACGTTGACCGCGCTCGCGCTCGCGCCGGCCGCGGTCGCGATGCTGCTGTTCGCGCCGACCGCGGCGGTCGCCGCGGTCATCGCGCTGACGTGCCTCGGCGCGATCTGGGAATGGACGCGGCTCGCCGGTGTCGGCACGCGGCCGCGCCGCGCGGTCGTGGTCGCGGCGAACCTCGTGCTGTTCGCGCTGCTGTGGACGATCCGCGACGCGCCGGTCGCCTGGGTCGTCGTCGGCGCCGGCCTCGCCTGGTGGCTGCTCTCGCTGCTGTGGCTGCGCAGCTTCGCCTACGCCGCGGCGCCGACGCCGGAGAACGCCGCGATCAAGCTCGTCGCGTGCGAGCTCGCGGTGCTGCCGTCGTGGCTCGCGCTGATGCGCCTGCACGGCGACGCCGACCGCGGCCCGGTCTGGGCGCTGTTCGCGTTCGCGCTGATCTGGACCGCCGACATCGCCGCGTACTTCGCCGGGCGCCGCTTCGGCACGACCAAGCTGTCGCCGCGGATCAGCCCGAACAAGACGCGCGCCGGCGTCTGGGGCGCGCTCGCCGCGGGCGGCGTGCTCGCGCTCGTCTGCGGCTGGCTGCTCGGCGAGCGCGGCGCGCGGCTGGTCGCGCTGGTCGCGCTGTCGCTGCTCGCGGTGCTCGCCTCGATCGTCGGCGACCTGTTCGAGAGTCTGATCAAGCGCCAGGCCAACGCGAAGGATTCGGGCATGCTGTTCCCCGGCCACGGCGGCCTGCTCGACCGCATCGACAGCCTGCTCGCCGCGCTGCCCGTGTTCGTCGCCGGCAAGGCCCTGATCGATCTCGTGCTCGCTCGATGAGGCGCGTCGCGGTTCTCGGCGCGACCGGCTCGATCGGCGCGAGCACGCTCGACGTGATCGCGCGCCATCCGCAGCGCTTCCGCGTCGGCGCGCTCGCCGCGCACCGCAGCGCCGCGGCGCTCGCGGAGCTCTGCGCGCGCTTCCATCCCGAGCTCGCGGTGCTGGCCGATCCGGCCGCCGAGCCGGAGCTCCGCGCGCGGCTCGCCGCGGCCGGCGTGACCGTGCGGATCGCCTGCGGCGCCGACGCGCTGGTCGAGGCCGCGGCCGGCGCGCACTGCGACACCGTCGTCGCCGCGATCGTCGGCGCGGCCGGCCTCGAATCGACGCTCGCCGCCGCGCGCGCCGGCAAGCGCCTGCTGCTAGCGAACAAGGAAGCGATCGTCATGGCCGGGCCGCTGCTGCTCGCCGCGCTCGCCGCGGGCGGCGGCGAGCTGCTGCCGCTCGATTCCGAGCACAAC
>DASWOS010000258.1:0-7414 GCA_036398645.1 Dokdonella sp.
CGGCAGCGCGCCGGCGCCGCGCTTCGCCGCGATCCAGGCGATCGCGTCGGACTTCGTGCAGCGCCGTGCCGGCGACCGCGTCGGCCTGATCCTGTTCGGCACGCGCGCGTACCAGCTCGTGCCGCTGACGTTCGACCTGAAGACCGTCGGCAAGCAGCTCTCCGACGCGACGATCGGCCTGGCCGGGCGCGAGACCGCGATCGGCGACGCGGTCGGGCTCGCGGTCAAGCGCCTGCGCGACCGCCCGCAGCAGCAGCGCGTGCTGATCCTGCTGACCGACGGCGTCAACACGTCCGGCGAGCTCGATCCGCACAAGGCGATCGACCTCGCCACGGCGAACCACGTGCGCATCTACACGATCGGCATCGGCGCCGAGGCGATGCGCGTCAGCAGCCTGTTCGGCAGCCGCATCGTCAATCCGTCGGCCGACCTCGACGAGAAGATGCTGACCGCGATGGCCGAGCGCACCGGCGGGCGCTATTTCCGCGCGCGCAACAGCGAGGAGCTCGCCGACATCTACCGCACGATCGACAAGCTCGAGCCCGCCGCGGACACGAAGCAGAGCCTGCGCCCGGTCGACGAGATGTACTGGCTGCCGCTCGCCGCGGCGCTCGCCGCGGCCGCCTGCGCGTGGCTGCTGCCGGCCTGGCGCACGCGCGCGGCGGCGCGGATCGCACCGACATGAGCGCCGCGCTCGCCGAGTTCCATTTTCTGCGTCCGCTCGCGCTGCTCCTGCTGCTCGCGCTGCCGGCGCTGTGGCGGCTCTGGCGCAGCGGCCGCATCGACGCCGGCGCATGGCGCGGCACGGTCGACGCGCATCTGCTGCCGTATCTGCTCGAGCGCGTCGACGCCCGTGCCGGCCGCGGCGGCCTCGCGCTGGCCGCGGCGACGTGGACGCTCGCCGTGCTCGCGCTGGCCGGTCCGGCCTGGGAGCGCGAGCCGATGCCGCTGTACCGGAACCAGGCCGCGCGCGTGCTCGCGCTCGAGCTCGCGCCGACGATGCTCGCGCAGGACGAGAAGCCGAACCGGCTCTCGCGTGCACGCTACAAGCTCGCCGACATGCTCGCGCGGAGCCGCGCGTACCAGACCGCGCTGATCGGCTACGCCGGCGACGCGTTCGTCGCCGCCCCGCTGACCGACGACGTCGGCACCGTCGCCAATCTCGTCGACGCGCTCGATCCGAGCACGATGCCGGTCGCCGGCAACGCGACCGCGCGCGCGATCGAGACCGGCGTCGCGCTGATCGAGCAGGCCGGCCTGCATCGCGGCGAGATCGTCCTGCTCGCCGATGCGGTCAGTACGGACGCGGTCGCCGCCGCGCGCGCGGCGCGCGCGCACGGCGTGGTCGTCTCCGCGCTCGGCATCGGCAACACGAGCGGCGCGCCGGTGCCGCTCGCGCAGGGCGATTTCCTCAAGGACGACGACGGCAACGTCGTCGTCTCGAAGCTGGACGAGGCCGGACTGCGCGCGGTCGCCGACGCCGGCGGCGGGCGCTACGCGGCGCTCAGCGCCGGCACGCACGACCTCGACGTGCTGCTCGCCGACCGCGCCGGCGGCGAGGGTGCGGCCGAGCCCGGCGCCGGCGCGTCCGGCGTCGCCGAGAGCGCGCGCTGGCGCGATCGCGGACCGTGGCTGTTGCTGCTGCTCGTGCCGTTCGCGCTGCTCGGCTTCCGCCGCGGCTGGCTGCTCGCGCTCGCCGCGGCGGTCGTGCTGGCGGCCCCGCCGCACGCGCGCGCGGCCTCGCTCGCCGACCTCTGGCGGCGTCCGGACCAGCAGGCCGCCGCGGCGCTCGCCGACGGCGACGCGAAGCAGGCCGCGCGCGTCGCGCGCTCGCCGGAATGGCGCGCGAGCGCCGCGTACCGTGCCGGCGACTTCGCCGCGGCCGCCGCCGCGTACGCGCAGGCGAACGGCGCGGACGCCGCGTACAACCGCGGCAACGCATTGGCGAAGCTCGGCCGCTACGAGGACGCGCTCGCCGCGTACGACGAAGCGCTGAAGCTCGCGCCGGACATGGCCGACGCGCAGGCGAACCGGCAGGCGGTCGAGGCGTTCCTGAAGCAGCAGCAGAAGCCGCCGTCGTCCGACGACTCCTCGCAAAGCGGCCGGTCGCCGAAATCGCCGGACGACGCGTCGGACTCGCGCAAGTCCGATGCGGACGCGCGGAACGACGCCTCGTCGAAATCGCCGTCGGACGCGCAGAGCGGGCAGAGCGGGCAGAGCGACTCGCCGCGGCCGGATCCGGCGCAGTCGGATTCGGCGCAGGCCGGCGACGCGCCGCAGCCGGACGCGCACGAGAGGCGCGAGCAGGGCCAGGACGGCGCCGACCCGAAGCAGGACCGCGACGCGGGCGCGTCGGGTGGCGACGCGGACCGGCAGCGCGGCGACAAGCCGGCCGCGGACGCCGCCGCGCAGAAGCCCGACGCCGAGCAGCAGCAGGCGCTGTCGCAGCAGATCGACAAGGCGCTCGCGGCGCCGACGCCACAGGGCGGCGCCTCCGACGCGAAGCCGCAGGCCGGCGTCGCCGCGGACGATGCGGCGACGAGCGAGAAGAAGCAGGCGCTCGAGCATTGGCTGCAGCGCGTGCCGGACGATCCGGGCGGGCTGCTGCGGCGCAAGTTCCAGCTCGAATACCAGCGCCGCCAGCAGCGCGGAGGAGACGGCGGATGAAACGGCTCGGCTTCGGATCGATCCTCTGGTCGCTGTCGTGGCTGCTGCTCGGCGCCGGCGTCGCGCTCGCCGCGGCACCCGGCGTGCGCGCATGGCTCGATCGCGACGCGATGCAGCTCGGCGAGACCGTCACGCTGAACGTCGAGACGACCGAAAGCGGCGCCGCGCAGCCGGACTTCACCGCGCTCAAGCAGGATTTCGATCTGCTCGGCAGCCAGTCGAGCCAGCAGATCAACATCGTCAACGGCGTCAGCACGACGAAGACGCTGTGGGCGGTCGGCCTCGAGCCGAAGCATGCGGGTCGCATCACGATCCCGCCGCTCGCGGTCGGCGCGGCGCGCACCGCACCGATCGTGCTGAACGTCGGCGCGCAGCCGGCGCAGAGCTCGACCAAGGCCGGCGACGACGTCTTCCTCGAAGTCGGCGCCGAGCCGACCACGCCGTACGTGCAGCAGCAGGTGCGCTACACGGTCAAGCTCTACTACGCGTTCGACCTGACCGACGGCAACTTGAACGAGCCGCAGGCGGACGGGCTCGCCGTGCAGCGGCTCGGCCAGGGACAGGACAAGTCGTACTTCGCGACGGCGGCCGGCCGCCGCTATCACGTCGTCGAGCGCCACTACGCGCTGACGCCGGAGAAGAGCGGCGCGATCGAGGTACCGCCGCTGACGTTCCGCGGCACCGCGCTCGACGTGACCGATCCGACCGGCTTCTTCAGCCGCGGCCGCGCGGTCAACGCGCATTCCGACGCGGTGCGCCTCGACGTCAAGCCGAAGCCGCCGACGTGGTCCGGCGGCGCGTGGCTGCCGGGCGCGTCGCTGCTGCTCAAGGACGAAAGCGCGCTGCCCGATGAGGTCCACGTCGGCGATCCGATCACGCGCACGGTGCGCCTGCAGGCCCAGGGCCTCGGCTACGAGCAGCTGCCGGAGCTGGATCTCGCCGCGCCGGACGGCGCCGAGGTCTATCCGGACAAGACCGACACGCGCACGCGCGACGACGGCGAGTGGCTCTACGGCGAGCGCGTGCGCAAGTTCGCCTTCGTGCCCAATCGCGCGGGTTCGCTGACGATTCCGGGCCTCACGCTACGCTGGTGGGATACCGAACACGACCGCATGGAGACGGCCGAGCTGCCGGCGCATGCGATCAAGGTGCTGCCGGCGGCAGGTGCGTCGACCAGCGCCCCCTCGCTGCCGGGCGCGATCATGACGCCGGGAATGGCCGCGCCGGCGTCGACCGCCGCGCCGGTGGCCGCCGCGCCGACGCCGCCCGCGGCGACGTCTGCGGTCACGCGTCGCTGGCAGATCCTCGCAGGGATCGGCTTCGCGCTCTGGCTGATCACGCTGGCACTCTGGTGGCGTTCGCGCGGCGCTCCGGCCACCGCGGTTGCGAGCGTGCCGCCTGCGGCCGATTCCTCCGCGCAGCGGGCCGCCTTCCTGCGTGCGTGTTCGCTGGGCGAGTTCGCCGCGGCGGAACGCGCGCTGGTCGCGTGGGCACGCAGCGAGCGCGCGGACGTGCGCAATCTTGGCGAACTGTCGGCGCGGCTGGCCGACCTGCTGCAGCGCGAGGCGCTGGCCGAGTTGCAGCGCGTGCGCTATGCCGGCGCTGCGTCGCAAGGACTCGGGACGCGCCTGCAGCAAGCCTTCAAGAACGGCCTGGCCTGGGTCGGCAGCCCCACGTCCCGCACGGCCGCGTCGGCGCTGCCGGCGCTGTATCCGCAGCGCGACTGACGCGGCGTCGCACGAGGGCGGCGCGAGGCTGCTCGTGTACCATCGAAGCGCTGCACGACCGGGGGAGGCCATGTCTGCCCAGCATGTCCGCTTCGTCATGCGATGCACCGCCTCGAATCTCCGCGACGTGCGCGTGATCGCGGCCATCGTCGAAGTGTTTCGGCGAAGGCCGGCAGTGACGCCAATGGGCCGTCCATGAAGTTTCCGCTGCGCTGCATCTGCGTGGCTGCGCTGGTGCTGCCGACAGCGCCAGCGTGTGCGCAGGAGCTGCCATGGGAGATATGGCAGTCTCCGGCGCGGCTGGCGAAGCTGGACCCGGCCGACATCGTGCTCGAACGCTCGAGCCACTGCCTCGACGGCTGTCGCTACGACCGCAGCAATCCCGGCGGCGAAAACGACAATGCGTATCCGGAACGCTGGCTCTATCGCGACGGCGACGAAGTCGTCGTGTTCGACGAACGCGGTCCGGGTGCGCTGACGCGGATCTGGTTGACCACCGGCTACGGCGCGGCAACGTGCATCGATCCGCAGACGCGCGTGCGCTTCTACCTCGACGACGAAGCCGTACCCACGCTCGACATGGCGCTGGCCGCGTTGTTCGATGGATCGACGCCGCCGTTCAGCGCGCCGCTGGTGGCCGATCGCTTTGCGTCGAGCGGCGGCTACGTCAGCCAGGTGCCGATCACCTATGGTTCGTCGCTGCGTATCGCGTTGTTGAATGCCGAGAACGGCGGTACGAACCCGTGCAATCCGGACGATCCCAGCCGGCGCCTGCTCTGGTTCCAGTTCCAGCACCACAAGGTGGCGCCGGGCACGCCGGTTCCCGATTTCATCGCGGGTCACGACGAGCTGGCATGGCGCGCGTTCCTCGGCCACGCCGGCAGCGATCCATGGAACGGAATGCTCGCGCCGCAGACCGCGACGTCGACCCTGGCCGCCGGCCAAACACTGACCCTCGCCGCGCACGCCGGCCCCGGCTGGCTGCGCGGCATCCGCCTGCAACTGCCGGACGACGCCCGCGCGAAGGTGAATCTGCGGATTGTCATCGACGGCGAGATCACGGCCGACATGCCGCTCGCGGACTTCTTCGCGAGCAGGGCCGGCGCGACGCTGCCGACGCGCGCGGTCCTCGTCGGAACCGACGCGACCGGCTGGCTGTACGCATGGTTTCCGATGCCGTTCGAGCAGGATATACAGGTATATCTTGCGGCGGATTCCACATTGCTTGATTCCGTCGTGGTGAACAGCGCGCTGAGCTTCGCCGATTCGCCCGTCGCCGAAGAATCCGGGCGCTTCCACGCGACACTCGCGGACGACTGCGCGCAAGACGATGTCCTGCTCTACGCGGATCGCGGCGCCGGCAAACTGATCGGCATTGCGGCGCGCTATCAGGCGGCATCCTACGTCGAACTGTCGCCACGCGGTTTTCTGGAGGGCGACGAGCACGCCTACCTCGACGACGCGATCGCGCCGGCCTGGTACGGCACCGGTGTCGAGGATTTCTTCAATGGAGGGTTCTATTTCGACACGGGCGCGTATACGGCGGCGTTGTCTGGGGCGACTGAGGTCGATGCATCCGCCATGCCGTATTCGACATCGGTCTATCGCCTGTTGCTGACCGATCCCATCGTCTACGCGAGCGCGATGCGGTTGACGCAGGAAGCGGGATTCTCGGCGCAGAATCCGCAGCCGCTGTGCGTGCGCAGCGTCGCCTATGCGTATCGCCGTGCGCAGCCGCTGATCGTCGGCTATGCAGGCTTCGACATCGGCGATGCCGCCGCGTCCACCGCGCACGCTTACGTCGCTCCGGCGGATGCACAGTGTGCAGCGCTGCAGGCGGAATTCGAGGACGAACCACCGACTTCGCGCACCGCAAAAGTCTGCAGCTCCACGTCGGGCAGCAGCCATTTCAGATTTCATCTGGACGCCGATGCCGTGCCGCCGTTGCGATTGCGGCGCACCTTCGATGCCGGCTGCGCCGAGCCCGCGCTCGACTGCAATCCGGGCACCACGGCCGGTTCCGCGGCGGCCGACGTACGCATCAACGGACAGGACGCCGGCACCTTCTCCGTCGTCATCGCGAATCCGGCCCGACGCTGGCAGACACAGGAGATCGTGCTCGACGCACCGGCTGGCGCAGGCGATCTCGACATCGAGATCATTCCACGCTACTCGGCATCCGCGCCCCGCTTCAGCGAATCGGCGTGGCAACTGCGCGGCGGCTGGAAGGATACGGTCTTCGCCGACGGCTTCGACACGGCGCAGCCGAACGCGGCAGAATGAGCGCGTGACAGGGGCGAACAACATACCTGGCGGCGCGCGCGACAAGGCCGGCGACACGGCGGCGACCGATGCATCGCCGACGGCGGCGCTGACGCGCTCGCCTGCGCCCAGCAGTCCCGATGCGGCGGGGACCGAACTCGGGCCCGGCGATCTGCTCGGCGTGTGGCGCCTGCAGCGCCGCCTGGGGCAAGGCGGCATGGGTGCGGTCTATCTCGCCGAACGCGCCGACGGGCACTTCGAGCAGATCGCCGCGATCAAGCTGATCCGCGGCACGCCCGATGCGCAGGCACTTATCCAGTTCGCGCGCGAGCGGCAGATCCTGGCGGCGCTGCAGCACCCGCACATCGCGCGCCTGCTCGACGGCGGCGCGACGCCGGGTGGCCAGCCGTACCTGGTGATGGAATACGTCGAAGGCGAGCCGATCGACACCTATTGCCGGCGCCGCACACTCGGCTTGCCGGCGCGGCTCGCGCTGTTCCAGCAGGTCTGCCGGGCGGTGCAGTTCGCGCATCAGCGGCTGATCGTGCACTGCGACCTGAAGCCATCCAACGTGCTGGTGCGCAGCGACGGCACGCCGGTCCTGCTCGATTTCGGCATCGCGCGCGCGATCGATCGCCAGCGCGTGCAGGAGGTCGTCGGCAGCAGCTACATGACGCCGGGCTATGCAAGCCCGGAGCAACTGCGTGGCGAAGACGTCACCACGGCGAGCGACATCTTCGCGCTCGGCCTGATCCTGT
>DASWOS010000259.1:0-5380 GCA_036398645.1 Dokdonella sp.
GAACGAGACTTTCTGACCTTCCTGCAGCGTGCGGAAGCCGCTGCCGTTGATCGCGCGGAAATGCACGAACACGTCCGGTCCGTTCTCGCGGCTGATGAAACCGAACCCCTTGCTTTCATTGAACCACTTTACAGTGCCCACCTGACGATCCGACATGAAACTCTCCGGCAAATTGATACGTTGAAGCCATTCATCCCCAAAGGGTATGTCGAACACTGAGTATGCAGGTTTTACGGGTGAAGCGATGAAGCGGATCGTTGATCGGCGCTGCATCGGGTCGCCGAATGCGGGGGACCGTGCAAACACAGCGAGGGCAGTCTACCCGAGTTGCGAATGCGAAGCGACAGCCCGCGGAGCGGCCGTCCGGCGGGTTCCGAGCGCATGCCCGGCGCGGCGCGGCGGCGCCGAAAGCGTCGCTCCGGGCCGCCGCCGGCGCGCGTCCGGACCGGCTCCGCGGTCCACCTCCGCCGCCCGGCTTTAAGCGTTTCGCGACCGGCCAATAGTGCCGGCTCATTCGGCGCCGATTAGCGCGTCATTCAATACGCGCGAATATCCGTCGGCGGCGAGCGCATAAAATCCGCCCATTCGGTCGCGAGTGCCGAGAGGCCGCCCGGATAGCGTCCCTCGAGCACGGCCTCGGCCGCGACCGGCCGGCACGGGTCGGCCTGCTGCGCGGTCAGCACCGCGGCGAGTGCGGTCCGACCCGGAGCGCCGCGCATCAGCAGCGCGATCAGCGCGTACGCGCGCCAGTAGCGCTGCTCGCGCGCGCCGGCACCCGCGTCGAGCGCGTAGAAGTCGTTGCCCTCGCGCGCGAGCAGGTCGACCAGCGCGTCGCCGGCGTCGCCGGCCGGAGCCGCGGACGCGAGCCCGGCGCGATCGGCGCCGAGGTCGACCTGGCCGCCGAGGCCGGCCGCGTGATAGCGCGCGAAGTACTCGGCGAGCCCTTCGTTGAGCGCGGTCGGCAGGTTGCCGATCGCCTCGTGCACGAGCGCGTGCGTGAGCTCGTGCCGCAGCACGGCGAAATCCTGCTCGTGCTGCGGCTGCAGACGCACGTAGATCGTCCGTTGCGCGGTCGCATACGCACCGGCCGATTCGGCGAGCAGCGGATTTCCGAGCAGGCGGGCGTAGGCGTCGGCCGCACGCACGAACACGACGCGCACGTCGAACGACGCCGGGATCGCGACGCCGAGCGCCTCGCGCAGGACGCGCTGGACGCCGAGCACGTCCGCGCTCGCGCGCTGCTGCACCTGGTCCGGAAGATCGACGTCGTAGCCCGACGCATCGACCGCGATCGGCGGCAGGCCGTGCACCTCGATCACGCGCTGCTGCGTCGCCGCAGCCGGCGGCGGCCGGTCCGAGTAATGCGTGATGCCGGCGGCGTCGACCCAGCGATGGATCGAGGTCGCGCGCGGCGCGGACGCTGCTGCGTCGGCGGCGAGGCACGCCGACGACGGCCGCGGCGCCGGCTCGGCCGCGCGGTCGTGCGGGTCGGCAGGCGCTTCCGCGTGCGGCGGCGGTGCGGTCGCGGCCGGCGCGGCAACGACGGCGGCGGTCGCGGCGTGCAGCGACGGCGGCGCCGGCTCGCGGCCGCAGCCGGCCAGCGCCGCGAGGCAGAGGCAGAGGCAGAGGCAGACGCCGTACGCGCGGCGCGCGCGCCGTCGGCGCGCGTGCTCCGGCGGCGGCGCGGTCGCATGCGTCGCGCTCCGGGCAAGCGTCGCCGCGGCGCTCATGCGCGGCCCGGATGCCGGCGCAGCGCGTGGACGAGGTACGCGGCGACGGCCAGGTTCACGAGCAATACGACGCCTTTCGGCCCGCTCGGGCGATGCACCAGCTCCCACAACTCGAACGGCAGCAGCAGGCCGATCTCGCCGACGACGAGATATTCGGCCCAGCGCCGGCCGCGCCACAGGCCGACCGCCTGGACGACGTAGAGCACCGCATAGAGCAGCGCGGCGCTGCCGAACAGGCGGAACTGCCGCGGACCGAGATCGACGAAGCGGTCGAGCAACCGCACGACCACGCCGTGCCGCGTCAGCCAGACCAGCGAATCGAGGCGCAGCCACAGGTTCGCCGCCGCATCGGCACGCACGAGCCGGAACGCCTCGACCGCGAGCAAGACGCAGGCGACGGCTTTCACGGCCTTGAACAGCGCGATCAGCCGCAACGCGCGCACGCCGTCCGGCGCCGCACGCGGCTTGCCGGCGCGCGCCGAGCGCGCGCCGCCGCGACGCATGAGGAAGGCCGGACGGAACATGGACGAGCCGAACGATACCGCATCGGCGGCGCGGTGCTCGCGGCCGCGGCCGGGCTCCGGGACGAGCGCCGCGCCGGCCGGCGCGAACGCGGTCCGGCAACGTTAAGAATCGCCGGCCGATGATTCGACGCCGGGACGACTCACGACTCCCGATCCGCTCGAGGTGACTTCGATGCTACCGCTACGAACGTTGACGACCGCGATGCTCGCGCTGTGCGCCGCGAGCGCCTATGCCCAGCAGGACACGCACACGACCACGTACGACACCGCCGACGGCCCGCTCGTCGTGCATTCAGGGCAGCCGCAGCGCACGAATTACGGCGCGCCGCCGCCGTTCTCGCAGCTCGACCGCGGCGGTCGCGGCTACCTGACCAGCGACGACGCCGCCGCGTATCCGCCGCTCGCGAACGACTTCATCTACGCCGATTCGAATCGCGACGGCCGGGTTTCGCGCAGCGAATACGAACGCTGGGCGAAAGCGCCGCAGTAGCCGTTCCGCCGGCCCGCGGCGGAGCGCAGCGCGTCGCCGCGGGCCGCGTCGCCGATGGCTCGTGCGCCGGGCGACCCGCGCGGCACCTCGGCGCCGGCGGCGCCCGGATCGGCGGCTCCCCGGCGCACCGCCGCAGGCGCGGAGGACTTCTTCCCCCGCCGCTTCGCGCATGAAAAAAGCGCCCGGCCGTTCGGCCGGGCGCTCGATATGTCGCACACCCGAAAACGCGCGGTCAGCGCATCCAGTGACCTGCGTGGAAGCGCCACGCCGGGCCGGCGTGCACCCAGCCTGCGGGCACGTAGCGGTAGCCGGGACGGGCCGGAACCCAGTAGCCGGCGACCCAGACGTGGCGAACGCCGTTCCAGCGCCAGTAACCGGGCGCCCAGACGTAGCCGGGCCGCACGACGACCGGCTCGATGACCGGCGGCGGCGGCGGCGGCGGGACGACGGGCGCGACGACCGGCGGCGGCGGCGCGACGCCGACCGAGACGCCGACGTAGGTCCGCGCCGACGCGCCGGCGGCACCGAGACCGAGCGCGATCGCGAGGCAGCACAGGGCCAAGACCTTCTTCATGACGAACTCCTCCTTGCCGATCGGGGGCGAGCGGCGTCGCCCCACGCAGCGGTCAACGCGGATCGCACGCCGAGGTTGACGGGCGCGCGATCGCGTTCAGCGACGAGTCGACGTTCGTGCCGCGCTCAGCGGTGATGACCGCCGGACGGCGCGCTGAAATGCGCGCGGTCGCCGTGCGAGAAGCCGCCGAGGCTGCCGCCGTGCGAGCCGCCGTCGTGCCAGGACGAACCGCCGCGCCAACCGCCGCCGTAGCCGCCGTCGCGATAATGGCCGCGATGGAAATCGTCGTAGTACAGGCCGAGCCCGAACGCGGGCCAGATTCCGTAGTCGTAGCCGTAGCCGAAGTAACCCGGACCGTAGTCGGGTCCGTAGTAGGCCGGCGCGTAGCCGCCGTCGTAACCGTAGTAGCCGCCGCCGTCGTTGGCGCCGTAATAGACGTCGCCGTACGCGTCGTCGCTGCGCACGTAGCCGGGCTCGTAGTAGCACCCGCCGAGCGCGAGCAACGCCACGGCGAGCATGGTGATTTTGAGCATCGATTTCATCGGAACCTCCGCGCGCGACGCATCGTACGCCGCGCTCCGGTCTAAATGCGCGCTGAGGCCGGCGAATCAAGCGAAACGCCTCAGTGCATGTTCATCGCCGGTACCGCGGCCGCCTCGGCCGCCTCCGCCGAGAGCCGCGTCAGCGCCTCGTCGCGCTCGTTCCGCGGCCGCGTGCCGAGCTCGCGGACGCGCGCGTGGAACGCCGGCCAGGCGCCGCCGGCCTGCCGAAACAACGCGGCGAACGCCGGCACCCAGCGGTCGTACAGCCCGAACGGCACCAGGCTCGCATTGTTGATCGGCGCCGCGACCCAGCGGTCGTAGCGCGCGTCGCCGCCCCATTCGCGGTCGCGCAGCGCCGCGTAGCGCGCGCGAAACGCTTCGATCTCGCGCTGCTTCGCGGCGCGCATCGCGGCCGGCTCGAGCTCGCGCCGGTACACGGCGCGCAGCCGCTCGCGCAGATCGAGCACGAGCTGCGTGAACGCGTCGTCGCGCCGGTGCTCGCGCTCGTCCGGCGGCGGCAGGCCGCGCGCGGCGCGCCATTCACGCAGGCCCTGCTCCTGCACGAACGTCGCGTACGACTCGTCGAACGCGGTGTCGTCCTCGACGTAGAACTTCTGGTGCGCGAGCTCGTGGAAGATCACCGCGTCGAGCTCGTCGTCGCTCCAGCGCAGCATGCTGGACAGGATCGGATCGGCGAACCAGCCGAGCGTCGAGTACGCGACCGCGCCCTCGATCCGCGTGTCGTCGCCGCGCGCGACGAGGCGCTCCGCTTCGCGCTCGGCGCGCGTGCGGTCGAAGAAGCCGAGATACGCGACGCAGCCGGCGACGGGGAAGCAATGCGTGACCGGCTCGACCGAGAACTCCGGCGCGGCGAACACGTTCCAGGTCGCGTACGGCCGGCCGAGCTCGACGTAGGCGGTGTAGCTCCGGTTGCGCGGCAGATCGAGCCGGTCCGACGCGAACGCGCGCGCCGCCTGCGACCCGCGCAGGCGCTCGCGGAGCTCGGCCTCCGTGTGCGGATCGGCGACGAGCGCGGCGACCGACCGCCGCTTCAGCAGCAGCGCCGCCTCGCCGTGCGCGACGTGCGCGTAGTAGCGCAGCGACGAGCAGCCCGCGCACGCGAGCGCGCCGGCGGCGACGAGTGCGCGCAGCGTCCGCGCGGCGCCGCGCACGGAGATCGCCGGCGCCGGCACGGCTACAGCTCGAACTGCTCGTTCAGGATGCGCTCTTCGAGATTGTGCTCGGGATCGAACAGCAGCGTCATCGTCTGCTCGCGCGATTCGCGCACGCTGACCTCGACGACGTCGCGCACCTCGCTCGAGTCCGCGGTCGCGCTGACCGGGCGCTTGTACGGGTCGAGCATCTCGAACTTGACCTCGGTGACCGCCGGCAGAATCGCGCCGCGCCAGCGCCGCGGCCGGAACGGGCTGATCGGCGTCAGCGCGAGCAGCTGCGAGCCGAGCGGCAGGATCGGGCCGTGCGCGGACAGGTTGTAGGCGGTCGAGCCGGCAGGGGTCGAG
>DASWOS010000260.1:0-4316 GCA_036398645.1 Dokdonella sp.
GGTTCAGCGTCTGGATCACGTGCTGGAAGGTCGGCCCGGACATGCGGAGGCTCACGAAGCGGCGGCGAAAAGCGCGCTAGTATAGCGAGCGACCCAGGCTTTCCGGGACCGAGGGGCATGGCGACCGTTCCGCAGCACACCGCCGACGCGCGGCCGGACAGGAAGCCGGCGCTCGGCCAGCATCGCCGGCTCGAGCTCGACGAGACGCTCGCCGCGCTGCTCGCCGACGGGCTCGTGTCCGAGACCGACGTGCAGCGCGTGCGCGCCGACGTGCGCACCGCGCGCGGCCGCCTCGAGCTGCACCCGCTCGTGCTGGTCGCGAATCTGAAGCTCCCGGACCGGCGCGACCCGGACAAGCCGCTCAGCCTCGAGGTGCTGACGCAGTGGCTCGCGCAGCGTGCCGGGCTGCCGTACCTGAAGATCGATCCGATGAAGATCGACGTCGCCGCGGTCACGCAGGTCGTCAGCCATGCGTACGCGGGCCGCTACCGCATCCTGCCGGTCGCGGTCAGCGAGCTGCAGGTCGTGTTCGCGACCTCGGAACCGTTCGACACGCGCTGGGTCGCCGACCTCGGCCACATCCTGCGCCGCGACATCCAGCGCGTCGTCTGCAATCCGCTCGATCTCGGCCGCTACCTCGCCGAGTGGTGGAGCGTGCAGCGTTCGATCCAGCGCGCGCGCGACGCGAAGAGCGACCTCAACGACGGCCGCGCGATCCTGAACTTCGAGCAGCTCGTCGAGCTCGGCAACGCCGGCGAGGTCGGCGCCGACGACCGCCACGTCGTGCACATCGTCGACTGGCTGCTGCAGTACGCGTTCGAGCAGCGCGCGTCGGACATCCATCTCGAACCGCGGCGCGATTCGAGCCCGATCCGCTTCCGCATCGACGGCGTCATGCACAAGGTGTTCGAGCTGCCGACGCCGGTCATGACCGCGGTGACCTCGCGCATCAAGATCCTCGGCCGCATGGACGTCGCCGAGAAGCGCCGCCCGCAGGACGGCCGCATCAAGACGCGCTCGCAGGGGGGCCGCGAGGTCGAGCTGCGCCTGTCGAGCATGCCGACCGCGTTCGGCGAGAAGATCGTCATGCGCATCTTCGATCCGGACATCGTCGTCAAGGAGTTCGCGCAGCTCGGCTTCGCGCCGGACGAAGAACGGATCTGGCGCGAGCTCGTCGAGCGCCCGCACGGCATCGTGCTCGTGACCGGCCCGACCGGCTCCGGCAAGACGACGACGCTGTATTCGACGCTGAAGGTGCTCGCGACGCCGGACCTGAACGTCTGCACGGTCGAAGACCCGATCGAGATGGTCTCGCCGGAGTTCAACCAGATGCAGGTGCAGCCGGCGATCGACCTCGATTTCGCCGCCGGCGTGCGCACGCTGCTGCGCCAGGACCCGGACATCATCATGGTCGGCGAGATCCGCGACCTCGAGACCGCGCAGATGGCCGTGCAGGCCTCGCTGACCGGCCACCTGGTGCTGTCGACGCTGCACACGAACGACGCGCCGAGCGCGCTGACGCGCCTGCTCGACCTCGGCGTGCCGAACTATCTGATCCAGTCGACGCTGTCCGGCGTGGTCGCGCAGCGGCTCGTGCGCACGCTGTGCCCGCACTGCAAGGCCGAGGCTCCGCTCGACGTGCAGGCCTGGGCCGCGCTGACGTACCGCTGGGCGCTTCCGCCGCCGGCGCGAACGTTCGGCCCGAACGGCTGCCTCGAGTGCCGCAAGACCGGCTTTCTCGGCCGCACCGGCATCTACGAGATGCTGCGCGTGTCGCCGGCGATCCGCGCGCTGATCCAGCCGGACATGAACCTCGCGAAGCTCGCCGAGGCCGCGTTCGCCGAAGGCATGCGGCCGCTGCGCGCGTCGGCCGCCGCGCAGGTCGCCCGCGGCGTCACGACGATTCCGGAAGTCATCAACGTACTGCCGCCGACCGAGTGACGCGCGGCGCGGTGCAGCCGGGAGGCGTCCGCCGCGCGACGCGACGGACGCCGGGCACGATCGGGGCGTCTCAGGCGACGCGGCGCACGCGGCCGGGGCGGCGCAGCGCCGCGAGCGGATCGCCGAGCTTGAGGCCGGCGAGGTAGTTGCTGATCGCTTCGTTCGTGACGTCGTAGAGCGGTCGTCCCATGACCGCCGCCGCCGCCTTCAGGCTGTCGCGAACGCGCTTCGAGACGCGCAGACTCGCGTCACGAACGTCGTCGTGGTCCACAACGGTTTTTTTCATGATTCTTCCCCTTGCGGGTTTGCGAGCGGGCACTTCTTTGCCTCGTGGAGAAGTGTAACTGTGCTGACGTGAGCGTGGCCGAAGCGCCCGTGACGGGCACTGTGACGATTTGTAACAAGCGGAGCGGGCGTTCGGAAATCGTGCACACGGTAGCAGACTGCGCCGCCGCGCGGAAATGCCGGCATATGGCCGTTTAGGCCGTGAATACGCGCGGTCGATCAGCCGCCGGCCGGGGTCTCCGGCGCGGCCGCCGCGGACGTGCGCATCAGCAGGCGCGCGCCGAGGATGCCGAGCTCGTAGAGCACGCACATCGGGATCGCGAGCATCGTCTGCGACAGCACGTCCGGCGGCGTCAGCACCGCGGCGACGACGAACGAGCCGACGACCGCGTAGCGCCGGCTCGCGGCGAGCTGGGCCGGCGTGACGATGCCGAGCGCGGCGAGGATCACGAGCGCGACCGGCACCTCGAAGCAGAGCCCGAACGCGAGGAACAGCACGAGCACGAAATCGAGATAGCGGCCGATGTCCGGCATCACCGCGACGCCGGTCGGCGCGACGCTCGTCATGAACGCGAACACGGCCGGCAGCACGAGGAAGTACGCGAACGCGCAGCCGACGTAGAACAGAACGACCGCGGAAACGAGGATCGGCACCGCGAGCCGGCGCTCGTGGCGGTACAGGCCCGGCGCGACGAACGCCCAGAGCTGGTACAGCACGAACGGAATCGCGATGAACAGCGCGACGAAGAACGCGAGCTTGACCGGCGTCAGGAACGGCGAGGCGACCTCGGTCGCGATCATCGTGCCGCCGTGCGGCAGGCGCTCGATCAGTGGCAGCGCGAGCCAGCCGTAGAGCCGGTTCGCGAACGGGATCAGCGCGGCGAGCACGATCAGCACCGCCGCGACCGCCTTCAGCAGACGCTCGCGCAGTTCGATCAGGTGCGAGATGAACGACTGCTCGCGGTCGTCGGGGCGCTCAGCGTCGCTCATCGCCGGGTGCCTGCGGCGGCGGCGCGGCGGACGGCGCGCGCGCCGCCGCCTCGATGTCGGCGGCGGCGGCGCGGATCTCCGAGCGCAGGTCCGCGGCCTGGCGCGTTTCGCGCATCGCGGACTTCAGGTCCTCGGCGGCGAGCTCGCGCTCGATCTCGCTGCGCACGTCCTGCCAGCTCGCGCGCGCGCGGCGCACCAGCGCGCCGACCGTGCGCGCGACCCTCGGCAGCCGCTCCGGCCCGAGGAAGAGCAGCGCGACGACCGCGATCAGCGCGATCTCGCTGAAGCCGATCTCGAACATCTGCGCTCCCGCAATGCATCGCCGCCGCTGCGCGCGGCGCTCATTCGACGTGGTCGGACGGCTTGCTCTCGCGCACGCCCGGCGGCGGCACGTCGGGCGCGTCGGCCTTCAGCTGCGGCTGCACGTCGCCGTCCTGCATGCCCTTGCGGAAGCCCTTGATCGCCGCGCCGACGTCCTCGCCGATGTTGCGCAGACGCTTCGTGCCGAAGATCAACGCGACGATCACCAGCACGACGAGCCAGTGCCAGAAGCTGAAACCACCCATTGACGCACCCTCTCGATGCCGCGCCAGCGCGGCACCTGCGGTTTTTCGGACGCCGTGCGCCCGCGACCTGCGGGCGACCGAACCGGACCGTCCGGATCAGCGGCTAGTGTACTCCTCGAGCCGGTCGCGGAAATCGACGACCGCGTCCGGCACGTTGCCGACGCCGCCGTCGAAGATGCGCCGTGCGGTCACGCCCTGGCCGTAGACGGACTGATTCGCGTCGTTGTCGATCGTCAGCGCGGAGCCGTCGAGCGCCGCGCCGGCGAACAGGCCCCGCGAACGCGAGTACGAGTAGATCTCGGCCTTGAGCTGGGCGTCGGTCGACGCCTGCGCCGAGCGACCGACCGGCCCGGCCGCCGCCGACGCGTCGGCGCCGAGCGTGAACTTGCCGTGCACGATCGAATCGACGCCGCGCTGCGTACGGAACACGAGGATCACGTCGGTCGAGGAGACGCCGGCCTGGAAGCCGACGCTGCCGCCGGTCAGGCTGACGAAGCTCGGGTTCGACCAGGTGCCGTCGCGCGTCTTGACCGA
>DASWOS010000261.1:0-14983 GCA_036398645.1 Dokdonella sp.
CGCTCGAGCTCGAGCGCGGCCTGCGTCAGCGACAGCGAATCGAGGCCGAGCGCGAGGAAGCTGGTGGCGTCGTGCGCCGCGTCGACGCTCTCGCCGCTCAAGCTCTCGACGAGTTCGCGCAGCTCCGCGCGCAGCCGCGCGCCGCGCGGCGGGGTGGCCGGCGCCGCGGCCGTGGACGCCGCGACGGACGAGGTCTGGTCGTGCATGGCGATCTCCCCGCTCGCGCCGACCGCGGCCGGCGCCGAGATTTCGATCCAGTGCCGCTCGCCGCGGAACGGGTAGCCCGGCAGCGCGACGCGGCGCCGCGCCTGGCCCGCATAGTATGCGTCCCAATCCGGCTCGCGGCCGCGGCTCCAGCATTCGCCGAGCGCGGCGGCGAGGTGGTCCGCGTCGCTGCCAGCGCGCGCGGCGGGTCCGAGCGAGGCGACCGCCGCGTCGCCGTCGCCGAGCTGCGCGCGCGCGAACGTCGTCAGCGCTTGCGAGGGTCCCGCCTCGACGAACACGCACGCGCCGCCGGCGCGCACGTCGGCGAGCGCGTCGGCGAAGCGCACCGGCTCGCGCAGCTGGCGCAGCCAGTAGGCCGGATCGGCCGCCTCGTCGACGCGGATCGCGCGGCCGGTGACGCAGGAATGGAACGGCCGCGTCGGCGCCGCGAGGCGGACTTCGGCGAACGCGCGCTCGAACGCCGGCAGCGCGGCGTCCATCGCCGGCGAATGGAACGCGTGGCTGACCTTGAGCGGCGTGCTCGCGATGCGTTCGGCCTGCAGCGTCGCCGCGAACGCGGCGAGCGCGTCGGCTGCGCCGGCGACGACGCAGAGCTCCGGCGCATTGACCGCGGCGAGCGCGACGCCGGCCGGCAGCCGCGCGGCGACCGCGCCGGCGGCCGCGCGCACCGCGAGCATCGCGCCCGGCGGCTGCGCGTGCATCGCCGCGCCGCGCGCGCAGACCAGCGCGACGGCGTCGTCGAGCGTGAACACGCCGGCGAGCGTCGCCGCGACGTACTCGCCGATGCTGTGGCCGATCATCGCGTCGGCGACGAGGCCGACCGATTCCCACCAGCGCGCGAGCGCGTACTCGATCGCGAACAGCGCCGGCTGCGCGTGGCGCGTCTCGGCGAGCGCCGCGTTCGCGGCGGCCTCGGTGCCGGCGGCCGGCAGGATCAGCGCGCGCAGGTCGCGGCCGAGCCGCGCCGACGCGAGCGCGCAGACCTGCTCGAACGGCGCGCGGAACGCGGCTTCGCTCGCGACGAGCTCGCGCGCCATGTTCGCGTGCTGCGAGCCCTGCCCCGGGAACAGCAGCACGAGCCGCGGCTTCGCCGCACGCCGCGCGGCGACGCGCGCGAGCCGCTCGCGTGCTTCGGCGACGCCGCGCGCGACGACGAAGCCGCGCACCGGCAGCGGCCGCCGGCCCTGCGCGAGCGTCGCGGCGACGTCGGCGAGATCGGCGTCCGCGCAGGCGTCGAGCGCGGCGGCGAGATCGGCGGCGCGGCGCGCGAACGCGGCCTCGTCGCGCGCGGACAGCGGCAGCAGCGCGACCGCGCGGCCGGGCGCCGGCGGCGGCCGCGGCGGCGCTTCCTCGAGCACGACGTGCGCGTTGGTGCCGCCGACGCCGAACGAGCTGACGCCGGCGCGCCGCGGCGTCGACGTGCGCGGCCACTCGACGACGCGGTCGGCGACCTTGAACGGCGTCCGCGCGAAATCGATCTCCGGATTCGGCGCGCGGTAGTTCAGGCTCGGCGGGATGCGCTCGTGGTGCAGCGCGAGCGCGGCCTTGATCAGGCCGGTCACGCCGGACGCGGCGACGAGATGGCCGAAATTGCCCTTGGCCGAGCCGAGCCAGCAGGTCTGCTGCGCGTCGGTGTCGGCGCGGAACGCGCGCGTTAGCGCCTCGACCTCGATCGGATCGCCGAGCGGCGTGCCGGTGCCGTGCGCCTCGACGTAGCCGATCGAGCCGGCGTCGACGCCGGCGCTGGCGAGCGCGAGCCGGATCGCGGCGGCCTGGCCGCGCACGCTCGGCGCGCTGAAGCTCGCGCGGTCGGCGCCGTCGTTGTTGACGCCGACGCCGCGGATCACGGCCCAGATCGTGTCGCCGTGCTCGATCGCGTCGGCGAGCCGCTTCAGCACGACGACGCCGGCGCCGGACGAGAACACGGTGCCGCTCGCGTCCGCGTCGAACGGCCGGCAATGGCCGTCGGCCGAGTCGATCGCGCCGTCGCCGGCGAGATAGCCCGATTCCTGCGGCACGACGACGCTGACGCCGCCGGCGAGCGCGACGTCGCACTGCCAGCTCATCAGCGCGTACCAGGCCTGCGCGACCGCGACGAGCGAGGTCGAGCAGGCCGTGTACAGGCTGATCGCCGGACCGTTCAGGCCGAGCTTGTGCGCGACGCGCGTCGCGACGTAGTCCTTTTCGTTGGCGAGCATCGCGGCGAACTCGCCGCTCGCGGCGACGAGGTCCGGCCGCGCCTCGACGAGCTTGCGGTAGCCGTTGTTCGAGGTGCCGGCGTAGACGCCGATGCTGCCCGGGGCGCGCGCCGGATCGATGCCGGCGTGCTCGAGCGCGTTCCAGCAGAGCTCCAGGAAGATGCGCTGCTGCGGATCGATCAGCTGCGCCTCGCGCGCGGTGATGCCGAAGAACGCCGCGTCGAAGCGGTCCGCGTCGGCGACGACGCCGCGCGCCGGCACGTAGCGCGGATGCTCGCTGAGCGCCTTCGGCACCAGCGGCGAGAGCTCGTCCGGCGCGAAGCGCGTGATGCTCTCGCGGCCGGCGACGAGGTTCGCCCAGAGCTCCTCGACCGAGGCCGCGCCGGGGAAGCGCCCGGCCATGCCGACGATCGCGACGCCGTCCGGCGCATCGCTCATCGCGCACCTCCGGGTCGCGGGCCGAAACGCGCGAGCGCGGCGCGCTGCGCGGCCGCGCGCGAGCGCTCGCCGGCGTCGACCTCGGTCCGCGGCGGCGCCGCCTCGAGCAGCGCGGCCTGCGCCGCCGCGCTCGGATGCTCGTAGACCTGCGCCGCGCTCAGCACGAGGCCGCGCCGGCGCAGCTCGGTCAGCAGGCGCACGACGAGCAGCGAGCGTGCGCCGTGCTCGAACACGTTCGCGTCGACGGCGAGCGCGTCGGCGCCGAGCAGCTGCCGCCACAGATCGGCGAGGCGCGCGGCGAGCGGCAGCTCCTCGCGCCAGCGCAGCGGCGCGGCTGCGGCGTCGCGCACGAGCGCGCCGCGGTCGATCTTGCCGCTCGCGGTCAGCGGCAGCGCCGCGTGCAGCACGAATTCCTGCGGCACCAGGTACGGCGCGAGCAGCCGCTCGCAGTGCGCGCGCAGCGCCGCCGCGAGCGCGGCCGGCGCCGCGCGCGGATCGCGCGCGACGACGTGCGCGACGAGGCGCCTGCCGCCGGCGCCGTCGGCGGCGACGACGGCCGCGTCGGCCACCGCGTCGTCGCGGCCGAGCACGGCCTCGATCTCGGCCGGTTCGACGCGGAAGCCGTCGAGCTTGATCTGCGCGTCGAGCCGGCCGAGGTAATCGAGCACGCCGTCGTCGCGCCAGCGCACGCGGTCGCCGCTGCGGTACCAGCGCGCGTCGCGCACGTCGTCGACGAAGCGCTCCGCGGTCAGCTCGGGGCGGCCGACGTAACCGGCGGCGAGGCAGCCGCCGCCGAGCAGCAACTCGCCCTCGCCGCCGGCCGCGACGTCGGCGAGCGCCGCGTCGACGACGCGCACTTGGACGTGCGGCAGCGGCGCGCCGATCGGCGGCAGCTCCGGCCAGCCGTGCGGATCGCCGGCGAGCTCGAACGCGGTCACGACGTGCGTCTCGGTCGGACCGTAATGGTTGTGCAGCACCGCGCCCGGCAGCGCGGCGAACAGCGCGCGGATCACCGGCGTCACGCGCAGCTGCTCGCCGGCCGTGATCACGTCGCGCAGACCGGCCGGTGCCGCGCCGCCGGCGGCGACCGCTTCGGCGAGCGCCTGCAGCCCGACGTACGGCAGGAACAGGCGCTCGATGCGCTCGCGTGCGAGCAGGTCGAGCAGAGCGTACGGATCGCGGCGCTCGCTCTCGGTCGGCAGCACGAGCGTGCCGCCGGTCGCGAACGTCGAGAAGATTTCCTGGAACGACACGTCGAAGCCGAGCGGCGCGAACTGCAGCGTGCGCGTGGACCGGCCGAGCCGCGCGTGCGCGCAGTGCCAGCCGATCAGCGGCGCGACCGCGGCGCGGCGCATCGCGACGCCCTTCGGCCGGCCGGTCGAGCCGGACGTGAACAGCACGTACACGAGCTCGCCGTCGGCGTCGGCCGCGCCGTCGAATGCGCCGGCGTCGGCGGCGGCGAGGTCGATCCAGCGCGGCCCGGCCGGCAGCCGTGCGCGCTCGCGCGCACGACCGAGCGCGAAGCGCGGCCGCGCGTCCTCGATCATCGCGGCGAGGCGCGCGGCCGGGAAATCGACGTCGAGCGGCAGATAGGCGCCGCCGCAGGCGACGATCGCGAGCATCGATACGATCGCGTCCGCGCTGCGCTCGGCGGCGAGCGCGACGACGTCGTCGCGGCGCACGCCGGACGCGCGCAGCAGCGCGGCCGTGCGCTCGACGCGCGCGATCAGCTCCGCGCGCGAATGGCGCCCGTCCGGCCAACGCAGCGCGTCCGCGTCCGGCGCGACGGCGGCGCACGCGCGAATCGGCGCGAGCAGTGCGCCGGGTTGCGCGGCCGCGCGCGGGTCGGCCGCGATCGCGCTCATCGCCCGGCCTGCGCGGGCGCGCAGCGGGCGCGGCGGCACTCGGCGGTCGCGCGCGCCGTGGACACCGGTCTGTTCATGCGTGCTCCCCGCTCCGTTCGACGAAGAAAGCGTGCGCGCGCGATTACGCGACGCCCCAGTCCGCGCGCCGGTTCGCGCCGAGCCTTTCGGCGGCGCTCATCAGCGGCCCCAGCAGCCGCAGGTAGGCGCCGAGCGCCCGTGCCCTGAGAGGATGACCGCTGCGGCGGTCTTCGGCAACGACGTCGCCGACGAACTCGCTCCAGTTCGTCGCCTCGAGCTGGTCGAACGCGACGGTCACGTTCAGGCTGAGGCAGCGCGCGGTGTGCCAGACGCCGCACGGAATGAACAGCGCCTCGCCCGCGTGCACGACGACGGTGTGCCGGCGCGCGCGCTCGAGCAGCGGAAAACGCTCGCGATCGTGCAGGTCGTCGACGACCGACACCCACGGCATGCGCGGATTCACGTACAGCAGCGCCTCCTGGCCGGGTTCGTACAGCGTGAACTCCTTGTCGCCGTACACCTGCGCGATCCACGTGTGCATGTGCAGCATGTCGTAATGCAGGTACGGGAACTCGCCGCCGGGCCCGCCGAAGAACACTTCCAGATGGTTCACGAGCTCGAACACGCGGCGCGGCATCAGCGCGCTCGTGTGGCGGTTCGGCAGCGCGCATTCGAAGCGCGGCGTCAGGTCCGGGATCAGCGCGGCGCAGTCGCCGAGCGTGCACGGATACGGCGCCGGATGCGCCGCGTCGGATTGCTCCTGCTGCGCGATGACGTCGCCGAGCCGGTACATCCGGCCGCGCACGCGCACCTTGCGGTCGCCGAACTCGCGCCGGAAGAACTCCGGCGTGAAACGCTGCGGCGCCGACCAGCCGCGCAGCGCGTCGCGCACGACGACCGGCCGCCGCGGCCGCCGGTAACGCGCGTCGAACGCGCGCGGCGCGATCGCGTCGATGCGCTCGATCCAGGGTTCTGCGAGCGGAGCAGCGGCGGCCGCCTGCGTCCGTGCAACGGTACCCGACATGGCAGCCTGCCTCGGCGGTTCGCGCCGAAAGTCCTGCGCCGGCGACCGGCGCACGGAACGCGTGGGCCACGCAGGCGACGTCACCGGCGGCGCCTGCCGTGTTGAGCGAAATGTGGTGCAGTTCACATTTTACCGCTATTGACGCAGGCTAGCGAGTCGCCGTCCTATGCTCGAAGCGGCGAATTCGATTCTTTACATGCGTGATCGCTGCGGGACCGACATGGCCGGCGAGACCGATTTCATTTCGCTGTACGAGCAGCTCGGACTCGGGCCGGACTGCAGCGCGGACGAGCTCAAGCGCGCCTACCGGCGCCGCATCGCCGAGCTGCATCCGGACCGGCGGCCCGGCCCGAGCGATCCCGCCGCGACGGCGCGCCTGCAGACGCTGATCGCGGCCTACAACGCGGCGATCGGGTTCGAGCGCCGCCACGGCCGCCTGCCCGGCGCGGCGCTGGTCCGGCGCGGCGCGTCGATGCCGCCGCGTACGGCGGCGGCGCGACCGCACGCCGCGCGCGGGCCGGCGCCGGCCGCTCCGCGGCGCGGCACCGGCCTGCGCTGGATCGTGCTGGCCGGGCTCGCCGCGGCCGGCGTCGGCGCCTATCTCTGGAGCGGGTCCGATGCCGAGCCGCCGCGGCGGCCGCCGTCGTCGCGCACGGCCGAGCCGCCGCCGCGCGCGCCGTCGGGCTCCGCGCCGGGGCCGGCGCGGAGCGCGCCCGCAACGGGCGGCGCGCTCCCGACCGGCGCGCCGGTGCTGCGCCTCGGCATGGACGCGGACGACGTGCGCGCGATCCAGGGGCGCCCGGTCATGGTGAACGGCGAGCGCTGGGAATACGGCCCGTCGTGGATCGAGTTCGACCACGGCAAGGTCAGCGGCTGGTACAGCTCGCAGTTGCGTCCGCTGAAGGTCGCCGGCGAGCACACGCGGCCCGCGGAGGCGCGCTGAGCCGGCGCGCTCAGCGCGCGCCGCGCCCGAACAGCACGACCTCGACCGTCTGCATCAGGATCAGGAGGTCGAACAACAAGTTGTGGTTCTTCACGTAGAACAGGTCGTACTTGAGCTTCTCGACCGCGTCCTCCTCGGACGCGCCGTACGGATAGCGCAGCTGCGCCCAGCCGGCGAGCCCGGGCTTCACGCAGTGGCGCAGGTTGTAGTAGCGGATCTTCTTCGTCAGCGCCTCGACGAACTGCGGACGCTCCGGCCGCGGCCCGACCACGCTCATCTCGCCGCGCAGCACGTTGACGAGCTGCGGCAGCTCATCGAGCCGCGTCTTGCGGATGATGCGGCCGACGCGCGTGACGCGGTCGTCGTTCTTCGTCGCCCAGCGCGCGACGCCGTCGCGCTCGGCGTCGGTGCGCATGCTGCGGAACTTCGTCAGCGCGAACACGCGGCCGTGCTCGCCGACGCGCTCCTGCCGGTACAGGATCGGCTGGCCGCGCCCGGACTCGAGCCGGATCGCGAGCGCGACGAGCAGCATGAACGGCCACGCGAGCGCGAGCACCACGAGCGCGGCGGTCACGTCGAACACCCGCTTGACCATGAGCCGCAGCGGCGACGCGTCGAAGCCGTCGGAGAACACCAGCCACGACGGCTCGATCAGCGACAGCTTGACCATGCCGAGCTCGCGCTCGAAGAACGTCGGCAGCGGCGTGACCGCGATGCCGACCTGCTTGCAGTCGAGCAGCTCGTCCATCGGCAGGCCGCCGCGCTGGTCGTCCGGGCCGACCACGATCTCGTCGATCTGCAGGCGCTCGGCCCAGACTCGCAGCGGACCGTCGAGCGCGAGCAGCTTGTCCTCGGGCACGGCGACGCGCTCGTCGCCGAGATGCACGAAACCGACGATCGTGAAGCCGCGACGGTCGGTGCGGCGGCGCATGCGCTGCGGAATCAGCGCCGCGCGTCGGCCCGAGCCGAGCACGAGCACGCGGCGCTTCAGCGCCTCGGTGTCGACCAGCCGCGTGAACACGACGCGGAACGCGGCGATCGCGACGAAGCCGATCGGCAGCGCGATGCCGAGCAGGCTGCGGCCGATGTAGACCAGCGGAAACATGTAATAAATGATGAACAGCGCGACCGCGCCGAGCACGAAGCCGACCGCCTGGCGCGCGAGCAGGCCGAACCAGGTCTCGCGCAGGTGCGGCTGGTACAGCCCGAGCGAAGCCATGCCGCCGGCGATGACCAGCGCGAACAGCACCGCGCGCGGCCACAGGTACTCGGAGAGGCCGGCCAGCGTCGGCGCATCGGCGATGTAGCGCAGGTGCAAGGCGAGCTTGACGCTGAGCGTCAGCAGCACGACCTCGCACGAGGCGAGCAGCAGCAGCCAGCGTGTCGACTGATGGCGCAGCAACGGCAGCATGATCTCCCTCCCGAGTGATTCTTCCGTGCGCCGGCGCGGCATCGGCCGCGGCAGGCTCACGCCGGGTCGGCGGAATTACTTTGTAGTTTTCACCGCGGCTCGCACCGGTCGCACCGCGGCGGTTTATCATCTTCGCAGTGCCGTCCACCGCCAGCAAGGCGGCCGGCGCCCCCGTCGCCAGCCGAGGATCTCTCCCATGTGTGGAATCGTTGCCGCCACGGCTGCCCGCGACGTGGTGCCGATCCTGATCGCCGGGCTCAAGGCGCTCGAGTACCGCGGCTACGATTCCGCCGGCATCTCGGTGCTCGAAAACGGCGAGCTCGCGCGCGTGCGTGCGAAGGGCAAGGTCCGCGAGCTCGAGGCGATGTACGACGCCGCGCCGGTCGCCGGCGACACCGGCATCGCGCACACGCGCTGGGCGACGCATGGTGCGCCGAACACCGTGAACGCGCACCCGCACGTCTCCGGCGGCCGCGTCGCGGTCGTCCACAACGGCATCATCGAGAACCACGCGGAGCTGCGCGAGGAGCTCCGCGCGCACGGCTTCCGCTTCGATTCCGACACCGATACCGAGGTCATCGCGCACCTCGTCGAGCAGGCGCTGACCGGCGGCGCGGACCTGCTGAACGCGGTGCTGCGCGCGACGCAGCGCCTGCACGGCGCGTACGCGATCGCGGTCATGAGCCGCGACCAGCCCGGCCACGTCGTCGGCGCACGGCGCGGCAGCCCGCTCGTCGTCGGCGTCGGCGACGGCGAGCACTTCCTCGGCTCCGACGTGCAAGCGCTGATCCGTCAGACCGGGCGTTTCGTCTACCTCGAGGAAGGCGACCTCGTCGAGATCGACCGCGACCGCTTCGCGATCTACGCGGCCGACGGCACGCCGGTCGAGCGGCCGGTGCGCAAGAGCGAGCTGTCGGCCGACGCGGTCGAGCGCGGCGAGTACCGCCACTACATGCTGAAGGAGATCTTCGAGCAGCCGCGCGCGGTCTCCGACACGCTCGAGGGACGCATCCACGAGGATCGCGTGCTGCCGAACATCTTCGGCGTCGACGCCGAGCGCCTGCTCGCCGAGGTGCGCCAGGTGCACATCGTCGCGTGCGGCACGAGCTATCACGCCGGCCTCGTCGCGCGCTACTGGCTCGAGGGCATCGCCGGCCTCCCGTGCAGCGTCGAGGTCGCCAGCGAATACCGCTACCGGCGCGCGGTCGTCGCGCCCGGCACGCTGTTCCTCGCCGTGTCGCAGTCCGGCGAGACCGCCGACACGCTGGCGGCGCTGCGCGAAGGCCGTCAGCGCGGCTATCTCGGCTCGCTCGCGATCTGCAACGTGCCGGAATCGAGCCTCGTGCGCGAGTCCGACCTCGTGCTGATGACGCGCGCCGGCCCGGAGATCGGCGTCGCCTCGACGAAGGCGTTCGTGACGCAGCTGACCGCGCTCGCGCTGCTCGTCGTCGAGCTCGCGCGGCTGAACGGGCTCGCCGCGGAAAAGTACTCGCGCCTCGTCGCCGAGCTCGCGACGCTGCCGCGCGTGATCGGCGACGTGCTGAAGCTCGAACCCGAGATCGCCGCGCTCGCCGAACGCTTCGTGCCGCGTCACCACGCGCTGTTCCTCGGCCGCGGCGTGCACTATCCGGTCGCGCTCGAAGGCGCGCTGAAGCTCAAGGAGATCTCCTACATCCACGCCGAGGCGTATCCGGCCGGCGAGCTGAAGCACGGCCCGCTCGCGCTCGTCGACGAGGACATGCCGGTGATCGCGGTCGCGCCGAACAACCAGCTGCTCGAGAAGCTGAAGTCGAACCTCGAGGAGGTCCGCGCACGCGGCGGCGAGCTGTTCGTGTTCGCCGACACCGACGCACCGGTGCGGCAGGACGGCGAGCGCGGCGCGGTCGTCAAGGTCGCCTCCGGCGGCAATCTGATCGCGCCGGCCGTGTTCACGGTGCCGCTGCAGATCCTCGCCTACCACGTCGCGGTGCTGCGCGGCACCGACGTCGACCAGCCGCGTAATCTCGCGAAGTCGGTCACCGTCGAGTAGCGCGTGTCGAGCCCCAGGTAGCTGGCTCCATCATCGATCTGCGTCGTTAGGACGCGCACTACATAATTCAATCAGCCGACGCATCGCTCTTCGCAAACTTGGGGATCTTTGCGCGGCTTCCCGCGGACGCCAACGCTCCATTGCGAAGCTTTGCAGATGAAAGTTGTATCCCACGCCAGGTTTACTACCATCGACGGAAGAGATCATTTCTTGGCGGATGACACGTCTTCGCGACCGGCGTGCCAAGTCGAGCATCGCACGCTTCGCATCTCCGACCTCATCCGGACGCGCGGGAATTTTAACTTCCGGGACATCAAAATAGAGAGCCAGTGCATCGGCATCTGCTAACAACCAACTCTCGGCTTCGGTCACGGCAAACCGGAATAGAAATTCATCAGACGCATCACGAGGCCGCCACGATTCCAATAGCCGCACCGGACATCTTCCATCAGTATCAGCGAGACACAGCACAGGATATATGCTCGCCAGCCTCGTATATCTCGGCAAGTTGGACCTGAGCTTTGTGACGCCATTCGTATTGACAGCCGGCTGTGCCAGCCGCCATTCGAGGATATCTGTGACAAGCCTCGTGCCTAACGCACAACAAATTGCGTCCTCGCCAATTACGAACATTAAACTCATCAGAACAGACCCATTTGTTCTATACGCTCAGGCCTTGTCTTTGGAAGAAGAACTTCCGCAGGATTCAAGCCAGAATTCATAGCTCGTAGTTCTGCGCTATTCGGTTCGCGAGCTAAAGTACCGTTTTCGCCCGGCTCCAACAACAATACTGTTCTTGGGTCCTTGACCACCGAAATCAAATTATCGCTATGAGTAGTTACCACGACTTGACGAAGGCCTTTCTTTCGGCTTCGTAATACTCGCTCGATCAAAAGAGGAATGTATTCAACAATCGCATCGTTAAGTGAAAGCTCCGGCTCTTCTAGTAATAGCATTCCATCGCCTTCCTGGAGGGCCCACAGCAGTCCAATCAGTCGGAGCGTACCGTCCGAGAACTGCTCCTCCCGCTGCCATGCTCCGTTCGTACGCCAATGATTGAAGCGCGCCTCGAGATGAGGCGCCCCTGATATAGCATCCTTGATGAAATGAAGCTCTGAAAACTGCGGTACTGCAACCGTCAATGCATCGCCGATACGTCGCAAACGCGCATCACGAGTCTTCTGCGTCGTCCGCGCGATTCGTTGCAACAGTCCCTGACCAAACGGATCATTTTCGAGAACCCTACCACTGATTTCATCGCTAAATTTTAACAACTGCGGCACTAGATGCAGATACGTCGTCTCGGAAAAGAAGGTCACCAATTCTCTGAAGGCACCATTGTTGTTTATCTGCTCTAGATGTGTTTGTGTCAAACGCGCAGAATCTCGCTGATCGTCCCGCTCCGGGCGAAGAAGGACACCCTTGCCACTTTCCTCGACAGATTCATGCGTAATCAATACGCGCTGCTGACCTTTTCCTTCGGTGTTAAAGGCCAAACAATAACGCCAACGGGGAACATCGTCATCTGGAGATTCGCTGATATCTACTTCGATGCTAACGTCGGACTTGCCACGCGCATGCAGACTGCGCAACTTACTCATCCCACCCCTTTCTTTCAGCGCCTTCTGCAAGCCACCGCCTTCGGACTGCGCAATGGTACGAAGAAAACGAAAGACATCTAGCAGATTTGATTTTCCAGAAGCATTTGCTCCGATTACGAATGTATGCGGAGACAAAACGATGTCCGCCGCGCGAAAGTTGCGCCAGTTCTGCAATTTCAAACGTGTCACTAACATATCTATCTCCGGCAGACGTCTGCCAAGTGTACCCGAGCCCTCAGCGATCGTTCGAATCCGAGACAATCGCTGGGACTTTTTGGATCTACGCTGACCGAGAAGGAGCGCTCCAACGTGCCCGACGATAAACGCGACGTGGCGAGAGAGAAATTGACTCTCGCCTGCACATGACCTAATGCTATGCCCGCAGCCATCCACATGTGCGATTGGCGCTTCGTAATTGAGCGGCGGCTTCTGTTCAGCGTAGTAGCGCTAGTTCGCGATTGTCGGCAACGCCATGCCTGACTATCCCTGGTAGTGCTCGCGCCGGCAAGTGATCTCAGCCTGCAGGCTCTGGGCGAGATGGCCGGTCGCGTGGCGGCGATTGTTGGCAGGGCTGCAATGCATTAGCGTTGCCGCCGCGTGCGAAATCGTTTTTTCGCCGGGAAACGAGCCATGCGCGTCTGCGTCTACTGCGCTTCGAGCGAGCACTGCGCCCGCGCCTACCACGAGGCCGCGGCCGCGCTCGGGGGCGCGCTCGCCGCGGCCGGCTGCACGATCGTCTACGGCGGCGGCGCGGTCGGCTTGATGGGTGCGCTCGCGAACGCGGCGCTCGCGGCCGGCGGCGACGTCGTCGGCGTGATCCCGCGCTTCATGACCGCGGTCGAGTGGCAGCATCCGGGGCTCGCGACGCTCGAAGTCGTCGAGGACATGCGCGAGCGCAAGCACCGCCTGCTGACCGGCTCCGACGCGGTCGTCGCGCTGCCGGGCGGCAGCGGCACGCTCGAGGAGCTGTTCGAGGCGATCACGCTGAAGCGGCTCGGGCTGTACTTGAACCCGATCGTGCTCGTGAACACGAACGGCTTCTACACGCCGCTGCAGCGCTTCATGGAGCAGATCGTCGCGGAGCGCTTCATGAATCCGCGTCATCTCGAGATGTGGACGCTCGTCGACCGCGTCGACGACGTGTTGCCGGCGATCCGCGCCGCGCCGCGCTGGCGCGAGGATGCGCTCGCGTACGCGGCGGTGCGCTAGACGTATCGCCGGAGACATCGGCGCGCAGTGACGCGCGTCGCGGCATTGCGCGTTCTTTGCGCGCCTCGATGCCCCGTCGACGTACGTTGATCCGACCGTCGACGTACGCGCGACGGCGCGGTCGCATACGCGCGGCGCCGGCATCGATCGCCGCCCCGCGACCGCGTTCGGGCGATCCGTGTAGGAGCGTGCTTCAGCCGCGATTCGACGCCGGTGCGTGGGCGCCGCGTGGGGTAATCGCGGAATGGAGCATCGGGCATCGGGGGATCAGGGAATCGCGGCTGAAGCCTGCTCCAATGACCTGCTCCTAGAACCTGCTCCGACAGCCTGCTCCTACGGCCCGCTCCTCCCATACCGGCTCCTACGGCGGCTGCTGTTGCGGCATGACGCATCGCAGCGTGTTCTCCGCCTGCGGAATCCCTATAGTGCTCAGCATGTAACGCCGTTACATTAGGGCCGGATGAGCGACCACGACAGCAAACCCGATGCGGCCGCCGCGCGCGACGGCGCCGCTCCTGCGATCAAGCGCGCGTTCGCGACGCTCGAGATCCTAGCCGAACGCCCGGAAGGATTGTCGCTCAGCGACCTCGCGCGCGAGCTCGACGTCAACAAGGCGATCGCGCACCGCCTGCTCGGGCTGCTCGACGAAGCCGGCTACGTGTTCCGGCTCGAAGCGTCGGGCCGCTACCGGCTGACCTACAAGATCCGCAACCTCGGCCTGCGCCACATGTCGTCGACGCATCTGCTCGACCAGAACATGATCGTGCTGCAGGGGCTGGCCGACATGACCGACGAGCTCGTGCGGCTCGCCGTCGTCGAGCGCGACACGCTGACCTGGGTCGCGGCGGTGCAGGGCCGGCGGCGCATGCTGCAGCTCAACCCGAACTACACCTACGCGGTCAACCTGCACACGCACGCGACCGGCAAGGCCTGGCTGTCGACGCTGCCGCGTGAGCGCGCGCTCGCGCTGCTGCGCGAGACCGGTACCGAGGCGCGCACGCCGCATTCGCTGACGTCGCTGGAGCGGATCGAGGCCGAGCTCGACCTGACCGCCGCACGCGGCTACGCGCTGACCTACGAGGAGGACGAGCTCGGCGTCGGCGCGGTCGCCGCGCCGATCCTCGTGCACGACCTCGACGGCCGCACGCGCTGCGTCGCCGTGGTCAGCCTCGCCGCGCCGGCGTAGCGGCTCTCGCGCGAGCAGCTCGAAGCCGCGCACCCGCTCGTCGTCGCGACCGCGCAGCGGCTCGCCGACCGCTGGCCGGCCGACGCCGCCGGCAACCCGATCGCCGTCGTCGCGCCCGCGCTCGGCGGCGACCGCTCCTGAGGCCCCGATGATGAAATCACCGCTTCCGTTCCGCCCGGCCGGAGTGATCCCGGCCTGCATCCTGCCGTTCCACGCGGATCTCTCGATCGACGAAGATTCGCTGCGCCGCCACCTGCGCGATCTCGCCGGCGTCGACGGCGTCGGCGCGATCGCGATCAACGCGCACGCGTCGGAAGTGTCCTCGTGCACGCTCGACGAGCAGCGCCGCGTGTTCGAGATCGCGCTCGACGAAGTCGGCGGCCGCGTCGCGCTCGTGCACGGCGTCTACGCCGAAGGCAGCCTCGAAGCCGCGCGCATCGCACGCGTCGCGACGCAGCTCGGCGCGTCCGCGCTGCTCGTGTTTCCGCCGAGCTGCTTCGGCCTCGGCCACACCGCGGAGATGGTCGTTACGCACTTCCGCCACGTCGCCGACGCCTCGGATCTGCCGCTGATCGCATTCGAATACCCGGCCGCGTCCGGCCAGGGCTACGGTCTCGACACGCTGCTGACGCTGTTCGACGCGGTGCCGGCGATCTGCGCGATCAAGGACTGGTGCGGCGACGCGCAGGCGCACGAGCGCAACGTGCGCGTGCTGCAGACGCGCGATCCGCACGTCGCGGTGCTGACCGCGCACAGCGCCTGGCTGCTCGAATCGCTCGTGCTCGGCTGCGAGGGCATCGTGTCCGGTGCCGGCAGCGTCATCGCGGACCTGCAGG
>DASWOS010000262.1:0-4541 GCA_036398645.1 Dokdonella sp.
CGTAGGCGAGCCGCACGTCGATCGCGGTGTCCCAGATGCGCGAGCCGGCCGCGGCCGGGCACAGCGCGTACGCGCCGCGGACCGGCGGAAAGTCGCGCGCCTCGGCGAGCTTCAGCGCGACGAGGCCGCCGAGCGAGCCGCCGAACGGCACGATCTCGCCGGGCGTGCCGGCCTGCTGCTCGAACGCGTCGAGCAGCTCGCGGTTGTCGGCGACCGCGGTGAACATCGCCCAGCCGCGCTGGCTGTAGCTGCTCGCCGCGACCGCGTAGCCTTCGCCGAGCATGATGTCGGCGAGCGGACCGAGGCCGGGCGGACCGTCGGCATCGCTGAAGTCGAGCCCGTGCTGATAGAGCACGAGCGCGCCGCCGGGCTGCCAGCCGTCCGGCACTGCGATGTGGTACCACGCGCCGGACGGCGTCGTGCCGGTCAGATCCTGCGCCGCGTGCGCGGCGCCGGCGACGGCGACGGCGAGTGCGCCGAGCGCGGCCCAGAGTCGGAATGCGCGTCGCCGGATCATGCGGACCTCCTTCGTGGTCGGACATCGAACGCCGCGTGCCGCGGCGCGCCCTGGTCTTACGTGTGGCGCCTACGCGTATATACCGTGCCGGCTGAGCAGCGGCTAAGCGCCGCCGCGCATGCGAGCCGGCGCGCGGCGCGCGCAGGTAGAATCCGCGGCCATGTCGACTTCCGTCACCGCCGGCCGCGCGCGCGCGCCGAATCCGCTGCTCGCCGCGCTCGGCGGCGCCCTCGAGGCCGCGCTGAACCGGCTCGTCGCGCTCGACCCGGACACGCAGGTGCGGCTCGCCGCGCTCGACGGGCGCGCGGTCACGCTCGACTTCCGCGGCGTGCTGCCGCCGATGCGGATCGCGGTCGCCGGCGAGCGCCTCGCGATCGGTCCGGCCGACGCGGGCGCGAGCGCGCTGCGCGTCGCGGCGACGCCGGGCGCGCTGCTGGCGCTGGCGCTCGCACGCGCCGGCGGCACGGCAGCGGCACCGGGACGCGTCGAGATCGCCGGCGACGCCGAGCTCGCGCGCCGGCTCGAGCAGCTCGCGACGCGCTTCGCGCCGGACGTCGACGAGGCGTTCGCGCGCGCGTTCGGCGACGTGATCGGCTTCCAGATCGCGCGCGCGCTGCGCCGTGCCACGGCGTGGACGCGCAGCTCGGCGAGCGCGTTCGCGCACGACACGGCCGAGTTCCTCGCCGAGGAGAGCCGCGACCTCGTCGCGAAGGCCGAGCTCGAGCGCTTCCTCGACGAGGTCGACGATGCGCGCGAGCGCGCCGACCGGCTCGACGCGCGCCTGCGCCGCGTCGCCGACGCTGCACGGCGCCGCGGCGCATGACGACGCTGCGCCAGCTGCCGCGCCTGCTGCGCGTCGTGCGCGTGCTCGCTCGCTACCGGCTCGACGACCTCGCCGACTCGACGCGCGGCTCGCGCCTGCTCGGCGTCGCGCGCGCGGTGCTGCCGCGGCCGAGCGCCGAGATCGCCGCGCTGCCGCGCGGCGAGCGCCTCGCGCTCGCGCTGACCGAGCTCGGCCCGATCTTCGTGAAGTTCGGCCAGATCCTGTCGACGCGGCGCGACCTGATACCGGGCGACGTCGCCGACGCGCTCGCGCTGCTGCAGGACCAGGTCGCGCCGTTTCCGGGCGAGCTCGCGCGCGCGGCGGTCGAGCGCGCGCTCGGCGCGCCGATCGCGGCGCACTTCGCCGAGTTCGACGAGACGCCGCTCGCGTCCGCGTCGATCGCGCAGGTGCACGCGGCGACGCTGCTGACGACGCCGCGCGTGGTTCCGCCGCCGCGGCCGCCGCCGGCGCCGACCGGCGCCGACGCCGACGCGTACGCGCGATCGTACGCCGAGGCCGCGGCGTTCGCGGACGCGCGCGCCGACGCGGACCCGGCCGCGAACGCGCCGTCGCGCGAGGTCGTCGTCAAGATCCTGCGCCCGGACATCCATCGCCGCGTCGCCGACGACGTCGCGCTGCTGCGCGCGCTCGCCGAGCTCGTGCAGCGCTTCCACGCGAACGCCGACAAGATCCGGCCGCGCGAGATCGTCGCCGAGATCGAGGCGACGCTGACGAACGAGCTCGACCTGCAGCGCGAGGGCGCCAACGCGTCGCTGCTGCGGCGCAACTTCGCCGGCTCCGCCGACCTCTACGTGCCCGCGGTCGTCTGGTCGCATTCCGGCGACGGCGTGCTGACGCTCGAGCGCGTGCGCGGCATACCGGTCGACGACCTCGACGCGCTCGACGCCGCCGGCATCGATCGCGTCGCGCTCGCCGAGAAGGGCGTGCGCCTGTTCTACACGCAGGTGTTCCGCGACAACTTCTTCCACGCCGACGCGCACGCCGGCAACATCTGGGTCGACGCGACGCGCGCGCTCGACCCGTGCTTCATCGCGCTCGACTTCGGCATCATGGGCTCGCTGCCGGAGCGCGACCAGTACTGGCTCGCCGAGAACTTCCTCGCGCTGTTCGACCAGGACTACGCGCGCATCGCCGAGCTGCACGTGCGCGCGGGCTGGATCCCGGCGCACGCGCGCCTCGACGAGCTCGAAGCGGCCGTGCGCACGGTATGCGAGCCGTACTTCACGCGTCCGCTCGCGGAGATCTCGCTGGCCGAGGTCGTCGTCAAGCTGTTCCAGACCGCGCGCCGCTACGAGCTGACGCTGCAGCCGCAGCTGATCCTGCTGCAGAAGACGCTGCTGAACATCGAAGGCGTCGGCCGCCTGCTCGATCCGCAGATCGACATCTGGGCGACCGCGAAGCCGGTGCTCGAGCGCATCTGGCGCGAACGCCGCGGACCGCGCGCGATGCTGAAGACGCTGCGCCGCCGCCTGCCGGACTGGATCGCCGCGGCGCCGGAGATGCCGCAGCTCGTCCACGACTATCTCGCGCAGGCGACCACGGGCACGCTGGAACTTCGCATCGCGTCCGACGATCTGAGGCGCCTGGACTCGCGCCTGCGGCGCAGCCAGCGCGCGACCGCGTGGCTCGCCGCCGGCGCCGCGCTGCTCGCCGCCGGCGCGCTGATCGCGCTGCCGGCCGCGGCCGCGTCGCGCACGCTGCCGCTGGCGTGCTGGTTCGCCGGCGTCGCGGCGCTCGCCGCGTTCGCCGCCGCGTGGCGGCTGTCGCGCCCCTAGATCACGCTGAAAACGGAGACTGCCCCGATGAACAAGATCGTCCTGACCGTGCTCGCGTGCGCCCTCGCCGTCGTCGCCTGCTCGCACCTGCGCGAGCCGACCGACGCGCAGCTCGGCACGCTGCTGCGCAGCGACCGCGCCGATCCGGCCGATGCGAACGCCGCGCTCGACAAGAGCGCGGTCGACTGCCTGAGCGCGTGGTCCGGCGACGCGGATCTCGCCAAGGACCTGCCGGTGCGCCTGTCGAGCCCGGAGGGCAGAACCGCGTGCCGCGGCTCGCTCGAGGCGTGGATCGGCGACGGCGCGCGCAACCCGGACAAGTTCACGTTCGCCGAGATCAGCACGCCGAAGGTCGCGCGCCGCGCGCGCGACCTGCAGCGCGCGCGCGAGGTCGCCGCGCTCGGCGATCCGAGCCGGCAGAAGCTGCCGCCGGCGTTCACGCGCTCCGCGGTGGCTCCGCTCGCGAAGCCGGACCCGAACGTCGACCTCGGCGCGGCCGGCGAGCACCTGAAGCAGGCCGAGGACCTCTGCCTGCAGGCGCAGCAGAACGCTGCGGCATCGAACGCGGCGGCCGGTCGTCTCGCCGCATTCGCGAAGTTCTGCTCCGGCAACCTCGCCAAGCTGCGCACGACGATGGAACAGGTCGCGCGCAGCGGGCAGAACACGCAGCGGCTCGACGTGCTCGCGACGAACGCGGACAACATCGCGAACGCGGCGCGGCGCGTGCTCGCCGAGCCGCCGCCGGCGCCCGCGCCGGCGCGGTGACGCGCGCGCGGCCGCGGCGCGAACGGCGCCGGGCCGCGGGCTAGAATGCGTCGATGATCGAGGTCGACGCGAGCCTGCACATCCCCGAGCACGAGCTCGTCGAGCGCTTCGTGCGCGCGGCCGGCCCCGGCGGGCAGAACGTCAACAAGGTCGCGAGCGCGGTGGAGCTGCGCTTCGACGTCGTCGCGTCGCGCGCGTTGCCGGATGCGGTACGCGAGCGCCTGCTCGCGCGCCGCGACCGTCGCCTCAGCGAGGCCGGCGTGCTCGTGATCCAGGCGAACCGCTTCCGCGATCAGGCCAAGAACCGCGCCGACGCGCGCGCGCGCCTCGCCGAGATCGTGCGCGCGGCGACCTCGGTGCCGAAGCGCCGCGTCGCGACGCGGCCGACGCGCGCGTCGCAGCAGCGCCGCATCGACGCGAAGAAGACCCGCTCGGCGCTGAAGCGCTCGCGCACGCGCGGCGGCTGGAGCGGCGAGTGAGCGCCGGCGGCGCGCTGCCGCCGCTGCCGCCGGAGATGCCGCGGCTGCGGCCGCGCCGGGCGCGCGCGGCGTGCGCGTGGCTGCTGCGCCGCGCCGGCTGGCGCCTCGCCGGCGAGCTGCCGAACCGCGCGAAGCTCGTGCTGATCGCCGCGCCGCACAGC
>DASWOS010000263.1:0-1838 GCA_036398645.1 Dokdonella sp.
CCGAGCGCCGCGTTCGCGGCGATCGCCGCGTCGACCGCGGTGCCGCCCTGCTTCAGCACGTCGAGCCCGATCTGCGTGGTCAGCGGATGCGACGTCGCGACCATGCCGTGCTGCGCGATGACCTCGGAGCGCGTCGCGAACGGCAAGCCGGTGATGCGGTCGCCGGCGTCGGCCGCGGCGGCCGCGAGCAGCAGCGTCAGACCCAGCGCGATTCTCGGCACGGCTCCCCTCGTCGCAATCTCGCGGAACGGCAATGTAGCCGAGCGCCGGCCGCTTCGGCCATCATCGGCGCATGCAGGCGCACGACACGGCCGCCGCCGCGGCCGCCGAACCGCTGATCGAGCTCGACCGCGCGACGGTGTGCCGCGGCCTCGAGCCGGTGCTGCGCGAGGTCAGCCTGCGCATCGATCTCGGCCGGCACACCGCGATCCTCGGCCCGAACGGCAGCGGCAAGTCGACCTTCGTGAAGCTGATCGACCGCGAGCTGTACGCGCTCGCGCGCGGGGCCTCGCCGCCGGTCCGCGTGCTCGGCGCGGAGCGCTGGGACGTCGCGCGCCTGCGCGCGCGGCTCGGCGTCGTCTCGCCGGACTTGCACCGCGACCTCGCCGCACTCGGCCGGCTGAGCGCCGAGGACGCGGTCGTCTGCGGCTTCTACGCGACGCAGGCGCTGCCGGTCGACCGCGCGGTCGGCGCCGGCGAGCGCCGCCGCGCGCGCGCGGCGCTCGCCGACGCGGACGCGCTGCATCTCGCCGCGCGCAGCATCGCGAGCCTGTCGACCGGCGAGGCGCGCCGCGTGCTGATCGCGCGCGCGCTCGTGCACGGCCCGCAGGCGCTGCTGCTCGACGAGCCGACCACCGGGCTCGACGTCGCCGCGCGCGAACGCTTCCTCGACGCGCTGCGCGGCCTCGCGCGGCGCGGCACGACGCTCGTGCTGGTGACGCACCACGTCGAGGAGATCGTGCCGGAGATCGGCCGTGTCGTGCTGCTGCGCGAGGGCCGCGTGTTCGCCGACGGCGCGCCGGACGAAGTGCTGACCTCGGAGCGGCTGTCGGCGCTGTACGGCGCACGCCTCGAGATCGAGCGGCGCCACGGCCGCTACCGGCTGTCCGCGCTGCCCGACGCGGCGTGCGAAGGCGCCGTCGCGCAGGCGCGCGTGCCTTGAGCGGACGCGAAGCACCGCCGCGTGCACGCCGCGGTCCGCTCGCGCGGCTGCGGAGCACCTGGCGCGCGTTCCGCGCGCTGCCGGCCGGGACGCGCTTCCGGCGCGTCTACGAACGCCGCCGCGGCCGCCGCGGCGGCTGGCCGCGCCGGGTGCTCGTCGTCGCGGCCGGCTGCGCCGCGCTCGCCGCCGGCGTCGCGATGCTCGTGCTGCCGGGACCGGGTCTGCTCGTGATGCTGCTCGGCGCCGGCCTGATCGCCGGGGAATCGCTGGTCGCGGCGCGGCTGCTCGATCGCATCGACCTCGCGGTCGAACGCGGCGTCGAACGCTGGCGCGCGTGGCGCCGGCGCCGTGGCTGAGACGGGAGTGCGCGCGGACGCGGGTACCGCCGGCGCAGCGCGCGACCGGTGATCTCGGTGCGTGGCGGCCGGCGCGCCGCGATCGCGGCCGAGGTGCGCGGCCGGCCCGGTCACTCGCCGAGCGTCTCGCGCATGAACTCCGGCAGCGCGAGCGCGGCCTTGTGGATCTCCGCGTTGTAGTAGCGCGTCGCGAACTGCTTCGTCGCCGCGCCGCGCTCGCGGAAGCCGGCGAGATCGGCGCCCTTGCGCGCCATCGTGCAGCTCCACCAGCCGGTCGGATACAGCGGCTGCGGGAACGTCAGCGTCTTGACCGCCTGGAA
>DASWOS010000264.1:0-3649 GCA_036398645.1 Dokdonella sp.
GCTCGCCGCGCCGCCGGCGAGCCCGCTGCCGCTCGGCGCCGACGCCGATGCCGAGGTCGCCGTCGTCGTGCCGGTCTACGGCGCCCCGGCGCTGGTCGAGCGCTGCCTCGACGCGGTGCTCGCCGAAACGACCGGCCGCGCGCGGCTGATCGTCGTCGACGACGCGAGCCCGGACCCGGCGATCGCGCCGCTGCTCGAACGCTACGCCGGGCTCGATCGCGTCGAGCTGCTGCGCAACGCGACGAACCGCGGCTTCACCGCGAGCGCGAACCGCGGCATCGCCGCGGCCGGCCGCGCCGACGTCGTGCTGCTGAACGCCGACGCCGAGGTCGGCCCGAACTGGCTGACCGGCTTGCGCCGCGCCGCGTACTCGCGCGCCGACGTCGGCACCGCGACCGCGGTCTCCGACGACGCCGGCGCGTTCTCCGTGCCGGAGCTCGAGCGCACCAACGCGCTGCCGTCCGCGTGGACGTTCGCGCAGTGCGCGCGCGCGCTCTGGCAGCACGCCGGCCTTGCGTATCCGGAGCTGCCGACCGGCAACGGCTTCTGCCTGTACGTGCGCCGCGCCGTGCTCGACGCGGTCGGCGCGCTCGACGAGGTCGCGTTCCCGCAGGGCTACGGCGAGGAAAACGATTTCTGCCAGCGCGCCGCGGCGGCCGGCTTTCGCCACCGCATCGCCGGCAACGTGCTCGTGCGCCACGCGCGCAGCGCGAGCTTCGGCGCCGAGCGCCGGCGCACGCTCGGCGCGGCCGGCATGGCCGTGCTGCGGGAACGCTGGCCGAACTACGAGGCCGAGGTCGGCCGCACGCTGTTCTCGTTCGAGCGCCGCGTGCTCGACTGGCGCGTGCGGCGCACGTACGCGGCCGCGTCGGCGACGAACGCGCCGCGGCCGCGCGCGCTCGCGGCCGGCGCGCGTGCCGCGCCGCTGCCGCCGCGATTCGAGCCGTGGCGGGTCGAAGCGCAGGGCGGCGAGCTCGTGCTGCGCGCCGGCCGCGAGCCGGTCGCGCGCGCGCCGCGCGCCGACGCCGAGCGCGCGTTGTGGGACTGGCTGCAGCTGCACGCGATCGAAGCCGTCGTCGCGCCGCCGGGCGGCGCCGCGGCGCTCGCCGCATTGCCGCGCCTCGCCGCCGCGCTCGGTCTCGCCGTCGCCGCGTCGGCCGATGCGCTGGACGCGGCGGCCGCCGGTCTGCTCTGCTTCGCGCCGAGGAGGACGCGATGAGCTTTCCGTATTCGCGCGCGCTCGTGACCGGCGTCTCCGGCCAGGACGGCGCGCTGCTCGCCGCACGGCTGCTCGCCGCCGGCGTCACCGTCGTCGGCACGCGCCGGCCACGCAGCGCCGACGACGCATGGCGCCTGCGCGAGCTCGGCATCGCCGCGCATCCGGCGCTCGCGCTCGCCGCGCTCGATCCGGCCGACGCGGACGCGTGCGCCGCGCTCGTCGCCTCGACGCGGCCCGACGCGGTGTTCCACCTCGCGGGGCAGACGCGCGTCGCCGAATCGTTCGCCGAACCGCGCGCGAGCCTCGCCGCGAACGGGCTCGGCACCGTGCACCTGCTCGAGGCGCTGCGCGCGCATGCGCCGCACGCGCGCTTCGTGCTCGCCGCGAGCGCCGAGATCTTCGGCGCGCCGGCGCAGGCGCCGCAGTCCGAAGCGACGCCGCTCGGCGCGCGCTCGCCGTACGGGCTCTCGAAGCAGCTCGCGCACGCGGCCGTCGGCGTCTGGCGCGCGAGCTACGGCCTCGCCGCGTCGAGCGCGATCCTGTTCAATCACGAATCGGAGCTCCGCGACGAAGCGTTCGTCACGCGCAAGCTGAGCCGCGCCGCGGCCGGCATCGCGCTCGGCCTGCAGGACGACGTCGCGCTCGGCAACCTCGACGCGCGCCGCGACTTCGGCTACGCGCCGGATTACGTCGCGGCGATGGCCGCAATGGCCGCGCGCGAACACGGCGACGACTACGTGCTGGCGACCGGTATCGATGCAAGCGTGCGCGATTTCGCGAGCGCCGCGTTCGCCGCGGTCGGCATCGCGCTCGACTGGTTCGGTGACGGCGCCGACGAGGTCGGCGTCGAGCACGGCAGCGACCGCGTGCGCGTGCGCGTCGACGCCGGCCTGTTCCGCCCGGTCGACGCGCCGCTGCTGGTCGGCGACGCGTCGAAGGCGCGCCGCGAGCTCGGCTTCGCGCCGAGCCTCGACCTCGCCGCGCTCGCGAAGCGCATGGTCGAAGCCGACCTCAGGAGGCTTCGGGCGAGGCAGGATGCCGAGCGGGGGATGCTTCAGGGATGAACGCTCGCGCGAAATTCGAGCTCGGTTCTGCGCCGCGCAGGATCGAAGCCGACCTCAGGAGGCTTCGGGCGAGGCAGAATGCCGAGCGGGGGATGCTTCAGGGATGAACGCTCGCGCGAAATTCGAGCTCGGTTCTGCGCGCGCAGAATCGAAGCCGACCTCAGGAGGCTTCGGGCGAGGCAGGATGCCGAGCGGGGGACGCTTCAGGGATGAACGCTCGCGCGAAGTTCGAGCTCGGTTCTGCGCCGCGCAGGATCGAAGCCGACCTCAGGGGGCTTCGGGCGAGGCAGGACGCCGAGCGGGGGACGCTTGAGGCATGAACGCCGGCGCCGGCCAGACCGCGCTCGAATGCGAATGCGCGCACCGATGCGCATGACGGCCGGCGCGCCGCATCCGACCGCGCGCCGCGGGAACGCCGCGTGCGCGTGATCTTCAACGTCGACGCGATCACCGCGCCGCTGACCGGCATCGGCCGCTACGCGCTCGAGCTCGCGCGCGGGCTCGCGCGCCATGATCAGGTCGAGGCGCTGCGCCTGTATTCCGCGTACCGCTGGGTCGACGACCCGGAGCAGGCGCTGCACGCGAACGCGACGATCGCGACGCTCCGGCGCAACCTGCCGTTCAAGAGCGCCGCGCTCGAGGCGTACACGCAGCTGCGCTCGGCGCTGTTCCGGCTGCACACGCGGCGCCTGCACGGCTGGCTGCTGCACACGCCGAACTACGTGCTGATGCCGTTCGACGGACCGTCGCTGACGACGATTCACGACCTGTCCTGGCTGAACTACCCGGAGACGCATCCGGTCGAGCGCGTGCGCTTCCTCGACCGGCACCTGCCGCGCACGCTCGAGCAGGCCGCGCTCGTGCTGACCGACTCGCAATTCGTCGCCGATGAGATCGCGACGAAGCTCGGCGTCGCGCGCGCGAAGCTGCGCGTCGTGCCGCTCGGCGTCGACGCGGCGTACCGGCCGCGTGCGCGCGCCGAACTCGCGCCGGTCCTCGCGCGCCACGGCCTCGCCGACGCCGATTACCTGCTCGTCGTCGCGACGCAGGAGCCGCGCAAGAACCTCGCCCGGCTCGCGCGCGCCTACGCCGCGCTGCCCGCGCCGCTGCGCGCGCGCCACCCGCTCGTCATCGTCGGCGCGCGCGGCTGGCTGAATGCCGACCTCGAACGCACGATCGCGCCGCTCGAATCGCGCGGCGAGCTGCGCCGCCTCGGCTACGTCGACGAGCGCGAGCTGCCGCTGCTCTACGCAGGCGCGTACGCGTTCGCGTTCCCGTCGCTGTACGAGGGCTTCGGCCTGCCCGTGCTCGAAGCGATGGCGAGCGGCGTGCCGGTGCTGACCTCGGCCGCTTCGTCGATGCCGGA
>DASWOS010000265.1:0-1757 GCA_036398645.1 Dokdonella sp.
CGTGCGTGCTGCACTACCGCGCGAACGACGCGCCGCTGCGCGACGGCGACCTGCTGCTGATCGACGCCGGCGCCGAGTACGCGTGCTACGCGTCGGACATCACGCGCACGTTCCCGGTCAACGGCCGCTTCTCGCCGGAGCAGCGCGCGCTGTACGACGTCGTGCTCGCCGCGCAGCTCGCCGCGATCGACGAGGTGCGCCCGGGCCGCCCGTTCGACGCGTACCACGAAGCGGCCGTGCGCGTGATCGCGCGCGGGCTGGTCCGGCTCGGCCTGCTCGAAGGCGGCGTCGACCGCGTGCTGCGCGAGCAGAGCTACCGCAAGTTCTACATGCACAAGACCGGCCACTGGCTCGGCCTCGACGTGCACGACGTCGGCGACTACCGCATCGACGGCGAGTTCCGCGTGCTCGAGCCGGGCATGGTCGTGACCGTCGAGCCGGGGCTCTACGTCGCGCCCGATCTCAAGGGCGTGTCGGCGCGCTGGCGCGGCATCGGCATCCGCATCGAGGACGACGTCGTCGTCACGCGCGGCGATCCGGACGTGCTCTCGGCCGGCGTGCCGAAGGACGCCGACGCGATCGAGGCGTTGATGGCGTCGCGCGGATGAGCGCGCGCGCATGGCTGCCGGCGCTCGCCGCGCTCGCGCTCGCCGGCGCCGGCGCCGCGCATGCGGCGGCGCCCGCGTCCGGCGCCACCGCGGCGAGCGTCGACTACGGCCTGTTCGGCACGCTGCATCTGCGCCGGCCCGCAGGCACCGCCGCGCACGTCGTCGTGCTGATCTCCGACCGCGACGGCTGGAGCGCGCGCTCGGACGCGCTCGCCGCGGCGGTCGCCGGGCAGGGCGCGCTCGTCGTCGGCATCGACCTGCCGGCGTATCTCGCGCGGATGGAGTCGATCGCGGACGCGTGCGCGTATCCGTCCGGCCATTTCGAGGAGGTCGCGCACTGGATCGAACGCGAGGAGGGCCTGCCGACGTACGTGTATCCGCTCGTCGTCGGCGACGGCGCCGGCGCGACGTTCGCCTATGCGATGACCGCGCAGGCGCCGGCCGGCACGTTCGAGGGGCTGATCACGCTCGGCTGGGACGCGTCGCTGCGCTTTCCGAAGGAGTTCTGCGCCGGCGACCTCGGGCCGATGACGGCGCCGGCCGACGGCGCGTTCGGCGTCGTGCCGACCGCGCGCGCCGCGCTGCGCTGGCTGCCGCAGCCGTTCGCGGCCGGCGCGCGCGTCGACGGCATCGGCGCCGCGCTCGCGAGCGCCTGGCGCGCCGCCGGCGCGCTGCTGCCGCCGTTCGCCGAGGCGGACGCCGCCACCGGCCTCGCGCACGCCTACGCCGACTGGCGGCGCGGCGCCGACGCCGCGCCGGCCGCGCTGCCGGACGACGTCGCCGACCTGCCGCTGATCGAGATCGCGCCGGCGCACGCGAGCGCGGCCGCGCCGCATCTCGTCGCGATCGTCGTGACCGGCGACGGCGGCTGGGCCGGGCTCGATCGCGGCGTCGCCGACGCGCTGACCGCGCAGGGCGTGTCCGTCGTCGGCTTCTCGACGCTGAAGTTCTTCTGGCACGCGCAGACGCCGGACGCCGCGGCGCAGGCGATCGCGCGCGTGATCGCGCACTACGGCAAGGCCGACGCCGAGGCGGGCTTCGTGCTGATCGGCTATTCGTTCGGCGCGAGCCTCGTGCCGGTCGTGATCAACCGTCTGCCGGACGCGGCGCGGCAGCGCGTGCGGGCCGGCGTCATGATCTCGCCGGACG
>DASWOS010000266.1:0-2708 GCA_036398645.1 Dokdonella sp.
CCGCCGGAGCGGCGCGCGGCGCTGCTCGACCGCGCCTGCGCCGGCGATCCGGCCCGGCGCGAGCGCGCCGAACGCCTGCTCGGCCTCGCCGAGGCCGACGGCTTCCTCGAGCGCCCGCCGCTCGGTTCCGTGGTCGAGACGCACGCGGTCGCGACGATGCAGCCGCCCGGGCGCACGATCGGCGCGTACCGGCTGCTGCGCCGGATCGGCGCCGGCGGCTCCGGCGAGGTCTGGCTCGCCGAGCGCAGCGAGGGCGGCTTCCGCCAGCGCGCGGCGGTCAAGATCGTGCGCGACGCGCACGGCTCGCTGCACGAGCGCTTCGCGGCCGAGCGCGAGATCCTCGCCTCGCTGACGCATCCCGGCATCGCGCGGCTCTACGACGGCGGCGTCGAGCCGGACGGCTGCGCGTACATGGTCATGGAATACGTCGAGGGCGAGCACCTGGTCGCCTACGCGGACGCGCACACGCTGCCGCTCGCGGAGCGGCTCGCGCTGTTCCTGCAGGTCTGCGACGCGGTCGCCTACGCGCACACGCGGCTCGTCGTGCATCGCGACATCAAGCCGGCGAACATTCTCGTCACCGCGGACGGACACGCCAAGCTGCTCGACTTCGGCATCGCCAAGCTGATCTGCGCGGAGCCGGCGCTGGACGCGACGCGCACGCTGCATCTGTCGCCGGCCTACGCGGCGCCGGAGCAGCTGACCGGCGACTACGTCAGCACCGCGACCGACGTCTACGCGCTCGGCGTCACGCTGTTCGAGCTGCTGACCGGACGCCTGCCGTGGGCGGACCACCACGCCTCGCTCGCGACCGCGGTCAAGCGCCTGCTCGAGGCGCCGACGCCGGCGCCGAGCCGCGCGGCGGCGGCCTCGGCGCCGGTGCCGGCGCGCGCACTGCGCGGCGACCTCGACGCGATCGTCGCGCGCGCGCTGCGCAAGGCGCCGGCGGCACGCTACGCGGACGCGCGCGCGCTCGCCGACGATCTGCGCCGCCACCTCGAGCGGCATCCGGTGCTGGCGCGCGCCGGCGTGCGCTCCTACGTGGTCCGGCGCTATCTCCGTCGCCACTGGCTCGCGTTCGCGACGGCCGCCGTCGTGTTCGCGGCGATGGCCGCGGCGATGACCGCGGTCACGTGGCAGGCGCGCAGGACGCAGCTCGAGGCACAGCGCGCCGCCGCGATGCAGTCGTTCATGACCGATCTGTTCCGCATGAACTCGAGCCGCCAGCCGGACCCGTTGCAGGCGCGGCAGACGACCGTGCGCGAGCTGCTCGACATCGGCGCGGCGCGCATCGAGAACGCGCTCGACGACGCGCCGGACGCGAAGCTCGCGCTGCTGCGCACGTTCGCCGAGCTCTACGGCGAGCTCGGCCTGTTCCGCGAGGAATCCGCGCTGCAGCACCGCGCGATCGAGCTCGACCGCCGCCATTACGGTGACGACTCGCTCGAGCTCGCGCGCGACCTCGTCGAGCTGCGCGACGCGAGCACGGACTCGGCGACCGAGGCGGCCTATGCCGAGGCCGCGGCGATCCTCGACCGCCACGGCGACACGCACTCGATGCTGCGCGGCACGCTGCTCACGAATCTCGCCGCGCTCAATTCGACGAGCGACGTCGCGGCGGCGCGCGCGCAGGCCCGGGAGGCCGTCGCGATCCTCGGCGCATTCCCGGATTCGGCCGAGCTCGCGCAGGCGTTCTACCTGCTCGGCATGATCGACTACTACGGCGGGCACAGCGCCGACGCGATCCCGTCGCTGCGCCGCGCGATCGAAATCTCGCGCGAGGTCGTCGGCACCGGCGCGCCGATGCTGCCGGCGTATTACTGGACGCTCGCGAACGCGCAGAGCGACGTGCTGCAGCACGCGGACGCGGAAGCGTCGGCGCGCACGGCGCTCGCGCTCGCGCTGGCGAATCACAGCGAGAAGCCGACCGACGCCGTGCGTGCCGGGCTCGTGCTGGCCGACGTGCTCGCGCGCACGGACCGTTTCAAGGAAGCCCTCGCGACGACGCGCGAAGCGAGACGCACCGCGCTCGCGATCGGCGAGGTCGACGATTTCGACTTCCAGGCCTACACGCTCTGGCGCGCCGGCGCCGTCGAAGGCCAAGCCGGCGCGCTCGAGGACGGCCTCGCCGACGCGGAACGCGCGCTCGCGGTGCGGCGCGAGCAAAAGCACGAGTCCCCGGTGTCGAGTACGTTGCAGACCGTCGCCGAGCTGCTGATCGAATCCGGTCGCGAAAACGCCGCGCTCGACGATCTCGCCGAGGCGCGCGCGATCCAGCAGCGCTTCGGCCTGTCGCCGAGCCGGCGCAACGCGATGCTGAGCAGCCGTGCGCTGCTCGCGCTGGGGCGTACCGACGAGGCGCGCGCGTTCGTCCGCCACATGCTCCCGCGCGAGGACGACCGCTCGGCCTCCGCGCAGCTCTGGAGCCTGCGCCACGACCTCGCCGAGGCCGAGATCGCGCTGCAGGACGGCGACGCCGAGCATGCGGCGGCGCGCGCGGCCGAGGTCGGCCGGCGCTTGCGCGAGAGCGCGCTCGCGCCGACGCAGCGCGCGCTCGGCGCCGACGCCGCGCTGCTCGAAGGCCGCGCGCATCTGCGCCGCGGCGACGCCGAGCGCGCGCGGCCGCTGCTCGCCGACGCGCTCGCCGTGCGCGACGACCTGTACCTCCCCGACAGCCCGAAGATCGCCGAGGCCGCGCTCGCGCTCGC
>DASWOS010000267.1:0-4404 GCA_036398645.1 Dokdonella sp.
GGTCCGGCGAATCGAAGATCCACTTCTCCATGCGCAGGAAGTTCTCCATCTCGACCTTGTCGTCGAGGATGTCGACGAGGCCGATGTACTTCTGCTGGTTCAGCCGGACCGGCTTCAGCATCAGGTAGCACAGGTTCATGAGGTCGGCCGGGACGTTGCCGAGCGTGTCGACGAACAGGTCCACGTCGAGCTGGCGCGTCCAGTTCGACAGCATGTTCTCGGGCGTGTGGAAATCGACCGGCGTGACCATCGTGATCAGGTTCCTGATCCGTTCCGGGTGCATCGCCGCGAAGCACAGCGAGAACGCGCCGCCCTGGCAGATGCCGAGCAGGTTCACGCGATCGACGCCGACGTGCCGCGCGACCGCGTCGACCGAGCGCGCGATGTAGCCGTTGATGTAGTCGTCGAGCGTCAGCCAGCGGTCGGCGAGATCCGGATAGCCCCAGTCGATCAGGTAGACGTCCTCGCCGCGGGCGAGCAGGTTCTTCACGAGCGAGCGATCGTCCTGCAGATCGACCATGTACGGCCGGTTGACCAGCGCGTAGACGATCAGGATCGGCGCCTTCGCGGTCGGCGCGCGCTCGCCGCGGAAGCGGTAGACGACGAGCTTGTCCTCGCGATAGACGGCTTCCTTCGCGGTGACGCCGAAATCGACGTCGTCGACCTCGCGCAGCGTGCGATACGCGGCGGCGAGCTTGCGCTGCGCCGTCAGGATCTCTGCGACCGCCTTCGCCGGATCGATCTCGATCGGAAGCATGACCTGCCCTCGTCGTCGCTCAGCGGCGCTTGCCGCGTGTTCTCGTCACGGTAGCGGCGGTCGTCGGCCGCGACGGCCGCGCGCGCGCACTGCCGAGCGACGCGTTCGCGTACTTCGCGATCCGCGACGCGAAGCTGCCCGAAGCCGTCGCCGCGGCCGTGCGCCGCACGGTGCGCGAGGCCGCGGCCTTACGCGGCGCGGCGCTCTTCGCGGCTGCGCTGCGCTCGCGGCGCGGTGCCGCCGGACGCGTGCGCACGGTGCGCCGGCGCGGCGGCGCAGGCGCCGCTTCGGACGGCCGCGCGCCGAGCTCGTCGGCACGCGCGGCGCGCGCTTCGGCGCGCTGCGCCGCCTTCAGCGCGGCGAGCTCCGCCTTCAGCGCCGCGATCTCGGCCGCCTGCCCGACGCCGCCCTTGCGCTCGCGCATCTCGCGGCGCAGCGCCTGCACGCGCTCGCCGAGCGTGTTCAGCTCGCTGCGCGTCGGCATGCCGAGCTCGCCGGCGAGGCGCTCGACCTCCTGCTGGACGTGCGCGCGCACGCGCATCTGCGCGTTGACGAGCGCGCCGTAGACCTCGCGGTACTCCTCGGTCGAGACGACTTCGGCGTAGCCCTCCTCGGCCGCGTCGACCCAGAGGTCGTACAGCGCGCGCAGCGAATCGAGCGGCCGCTCCGGCTGCTCGCGCTCGGCGAGCTTGGCCTCGAAGCGCTCGAAGCCGCGCCGGCTCGCCTTCATCATCAGCTCGTTGTGGCACGCGATCTGCTCCTGATAATCGATCCACGCGACCGCGGCTTTCTGCGACCGCTCCTGGTGCTCGCGCAGGTAGCCGAACGCCGGCAGGCTCAGCCAGGACCTGACCTCGTCGAGCCCGAACGCGGCCGGCGGCGGCCGCAGCGCGTCGAACGCGTTGCGCATCGCGGCGGCGCCGGCGGCCGGCGCGCCGGCTGCGGCATGAAACGCGGCGGGCGCGAACGGCGGCGCGAACGGCGCGGCCGGCGCCGTCGCGAACATGCGCCGCAGCGCGTCGCCCCAACCGCCCGCGTCTGCGGCCGGCGCGCCGGCGCCGAGCATCGCGGCCATCATCTGCAGGAACGCGAGATAGTTCTTCGCACCGTCCACGAAGCGATCGAGCGTGTCGCTCGGCGGCGCGCCGGGCGTGAGCCACTGCGTCCACGGTCCGCCGCCGGCGCCGGCGCTCCACGGCGCGCTCGCGGGAGCGCCGCTCGCTTCGCCGCCCGCGAATGCCTGCCACGCGGTCGCGTAACGGCGCGACAGCGCCTTCCACGGCTCGATCCAATCGAAGTTCGGCGACTCGCCCATCGCGGCTGCTCCGTCCGGTCGCGCGATGATAGCGCGGACGTGGTTACGGTTACGGAGCGGATCGCGCCGCGGCGCAGCCGGCGGCCGCCGGCGCGCGCCCGCCGGCGCTCATCGGTGCGGCCGCGTGTAGACGTAGACGGTCGCCGGCGGCACGTTGCGCCAGGCGAAGCCCGCGCGGCGCACACTGAGGCCGAGCTCGAGCAGCAGGTCGCGCGGCAGCGGGCTCGCCGGGCCGTAGGTGAACTGGATCAGCGGGCGCCCGGGGCCGAGCACGGCGAACGTCGCCGCGAGGATCGACTTCTGCAGGTCGCGCGGCATCGGCAGGAAGCCGAGCCCGCTGACGACCGCGTCGACGCCGCCGGCGCGCGCGAAGCCGGACCGCGCGGCGATCGCGGCGAGATCCGAGGCGTCACCCTGCACGACGTGAGTGCGCGGAAAGCGCTGCCGCAGCAACCGGCAGAACGCTTCGTTCAGCTCGAGCACGAGCAGATCCTGCGGCGCGACGCCGGCGTCGATCAGCGCCTGCGTGAACACGCCGGTGCCGGCGCCGAGCTCGACAATGCGCCGCGCGTCGGCCGGAACCTGCCGGACCATCTGCTGCGCGAGATGCCGCCCTGACGGCGACAGCGCCGCGACGGCGCGAGGATTCTTGAGCCATTGGCGGAAGAACGTCCACGCCGCCGGCGTGCTCGCGAGCGCGGGCGTGCCGCGTCTGGACTGGTCGCTCATGCGCGCGCCTTTTCGGTGGCCGAGCGCCGCATCATACCGTGCGGCACGGAGCACCGCCGCCGGACCCCGGCGGGGTCACACGCCGATCGCGCGGACAAAAGAAACCCCGCGACGACCAGGGGAAATCGTCGCGGGGCGGGGACGCTGGTGACGGGGAAGGGGGAGGGGTGCGCCACCAGCGCTGAGCGGGATCAACGGTGACGGTAACCGCGATCGTAATAGCCGGCACGATGGCCGTGGTATTCGTGATGGTAGCCGCGGTCGTAGCGGTAGTACCCGCCGTGATAGTACGGACCGCTGCTGTAGTAGACCGAACCGTAGTACGCCGGATAGCCGTAATACGCCGGGCCGTAATAGGCAGGCGCGTAGTACGCCGGCGCGTAAGCCGGCGCGTAGTAGCCGTAGCCGACGGCCGGCACGCCGATGTTCAGGCCGATGCTGACGTGGCTGCGTGCGAACGCTGCGGGGGCCAGTGCGAGTCCGGCTGCGACGACGGCACCCGCCAGCGCGAAGCGAACCTTGTTGCGCACGATGTTCATTGCACGCCCTCCGCGATCTCAGTAGTGATCACGGCCCGCATAGTGGGCGCGAACGGCTGAATCAGGACTGAAATTCGGCGTCAAGAAAACGTCGACGCCGCCGCCGCCGTCGTCGATCGACGACGGATTTCGTAACACCGGTGGATGCGCGGGTTGCGCGCGAAGTCGAACGGAATCGACGCCGCGGACACGTCGGCCGTGTCGAACGCGCGCACGACCTCGGCGTCGAGCTCGAAGCGGCGCAGGTTGTTCGAGAACAGGATCACGCCGCCGGGCGCGAGCCGGTGCGCGCAGAGCGCGATCAGCTCGGCGTGGTCGCGCTGCACGTCGAAGTCCTCGGCACGCTTGGAGTTGGAGAACGTCGGCGGGTCGACGTAGATCAGGTCGTACTCGCCGCGCTCGTGGCGCAGCCATTCGAGCACGTCGGCCTGCACGAGCCGATGGCGTGGGCCGGAGAAGCCGTTCAGCGTGAAGTTGCGCGCGGCCCATTCGAGATAGGTCGACGACAGGTCCACGCTCGTCGTCGTCCGCGCGGCGCCGGCGGCCGCGTGCACGCTCGCCGTCGCCGTGTAGCAGAACAGGTTCAGGAAGCGCGCGTCGCGCGCGAGCGTGCGCACTCGCGCGCGCAGCGGCCGGTGGTCGAGGAACAGCCCGCTGTCGAGCCGGTCGAACAGGTTCACGCGGAAACGCAGCCCGCCCTCCTCGACGACGAGGAATTCGTCGCGGCGCTCGAGCCGCCCGTACTTCGCGCCGCCCTTCGCGCGATAGCGCGTCTTCAGCGCGACGCGCTCGCGCGGCACGCCGAGCGCGGCGCATGCGGCGCGCACGATCTCGCGCCGGCGTTCGCGCGCGGTGTCCTCGGGAATCTCGCTCGGCGGCGCGTATTCCTGCACGTGCAGCCAGACCTGCGGAAAGCCTTCGGCATCGACCGCGGCGCCGTCGTCGCGGCCGATCGCGGCGTAGACGTCGATCGCCGCGGCGTATTCGGGCATGTCCGCGTCGTAGACGCGGTAGCACGAGATCCGCTCGCGCTCGAGGCGCCGACGCAGATGCCGCTGCGACTT
>DASWOS010000268.1:0-5361 GCA_036398645.1 Dokdonella sp.
CGTCCAGGTCGGCCAGCGCGTGCAGCCCGGCGCGGCGCTGATGGCCGTCGTGCCGCTGCATCAGGTCTGGGTCGACGCGAACTTCAAGGAGACGCAGCTCGCGAACATGCGCATCGGCCAGCCGGTCACGCTGAAGTCCGATCTCTACGGCGGCGCGGTCGAGTACCACGGCAAGGTGCAGAGCCTCGGCGTCGGCACCGGCAGTGCGTTCTCGCTGCTGCCGGCGCAGAACGCGACCGGCAACTGGATCAAGATCGTGCAGCGCATCCCGGTGCGCATCCAGCTCGACGGCAACGAGCTCGACAAGAGCCCGCTGCGCATCGGCCTGTCGATGGCCGTCGACGTCGACCTGCACGACCAGTCCGGTCCGGCGCTCGCGCCGCAGCCGCCGACGGCGCCGGCATTCACGACCGACGTCTACCAGGACCAGATGACCGGCGCCGACGCCGACATCGACCGCATCGTCCACGCGAACGCCGCCGACGACACGGCGCAGGCCGCGCCGCCGCCGGCGCGCTGATCCGCTGCCACCGTCGCGTCGAAAGCCGCCATGACGACCTCGTTCCGTCCGCCCAACCCGGCCCTGACCACGGTCGGCTTGTCGCTCGCGACGTTCATGCAGGTGCTCGACACGACGATCGCGAACGTTTCGCTGCCGACGATCGCGGGCAACCTCGGCGCGAGTGCGGACCAGGCGACCTGGGTCATCACCTCGTTCGCGGTCAGCAACGCGATCGCGCTGCCGCTGACCGGCTGGCTGACGCGCCGCTACGGTGAGGTCAAGCTGTTCGTCGGCGCGACGCTGCTGTTCTGCCTCGCCTCGTTCCTCTGCGGCATCGCGCAGAGCATGAGCATGCTGATCCTGTTCCGCGCGATCCAGGGCGCGGTCGCCGGACCGATGTATCCGGTCACGCAGAGCCTGCTGATCTCGATCTACCCGCCCGAGAAGCGCAGCCAGGCGCTCGCGCTGCTGGTCATGGTCACGATCGTCGCGCCGATCGCCGGACCGATCCTCGGCGGCTGGATCACCGACAGCTATTCGTGGCCGTGGATCTTCTTCATCAACGTGCCGATCGGCATCTTCGCCGGGCTCATCGTGCTCGCGCAGATGCGCGGCCGGCCCGAGCAGACCTCGCGGCCGAAGATGGACTATGTCGGTCTCGCCGCGCTCGTCATCGGCGTCGGCGCGTTGCAGATCGTGCTCGACAAGGGCAACGACGAGGACTGGTTCCAGTCGAACTTCATCGTGCTGACGACGATCGTGTCCGTGATCAGCCTCGCCGTGTTCCTGATCTGGGAGCTGACCGACCGCGACCCGATCGTGAACCTGCGCCTGTTTCGCCACCGCAACTTCGTCGCCGGCACGCTGTCTATGACGCTCGCCTACTCGGCGTTCTTCTCGATCAACGTGCTCGTGCCGCAGTGGCTGCAGCGCTACCTCGGCTACACCTCGACCTGGGCCGGCTTCGCCGCGGCGCCGATCGGCATCCTGCCGATCCTGCTGACGCCGCTGGTCGGCCGCTACATCAACCGCTTCGACCTGCGCATCGTCGCCGCGTGCTCGTTCCTGATCATGAGCGCGACGAGCTTCTTCCGCTCGAGCTTCTACCTCGACATCGACTTCTACCACGTCGCGATGACCCAGTTCGTGCAGGGGCTCGGCGTCGCGGTGTTCTTCATGCCGGTCACGCAGATCATGCTGTCGGACCTGCAGCCGAACGAGATCGCCGCCGGCGGCGGCCTGGCGACGTTCGTGCGCACGCTCGGCGCGAGCTTCTCCGCGTCGATCACGAACTTCCTCTGGCAGCACCGCGCGGTCGTGCACCACGCGCAGCTGACCGAGCATCTGACGCCGTACGACGCGGACACGCAGCAGGCGGTCGCGACGCTCGGCGCCGGCAACGAAAGCCTCGCCTATCGCCTGCTCGAGCAGATGATCAACTCGCAGGCGTACCAGCTCTCGTTCAACGAGCTGTTCCACCTGCTCGGCATCGTGTTCGCCTCCCTCGTCGTCGTGGTCTGGATCGCGCGACCGCCGTTCACGCCGAAGAGCGCCGCGGCCGCCGCCGGCGGGCACTGAGCACGGCGTCGCGCCGCGGCCGCTCGGCGCCGCACGAGCGGCCGCGGCAGGTCCGAAAGCCGCCGTGGCCGAAGCGGGACGCCTTGCGCCGGCACGGCGTCGGGAGAATCATTCAGGCCGTGCGCTGTGGACTCCCGCCGCTCCGATACGCAGGCTGCGCCGTCGCCGTGCTCGCCGCGGTCGTCGCGCTGCTCGCCCTTCGCGCGCCGGCTCCGCGTCCGCCCGCGTCGGCTCCGGCACCGCACGCCGCTCCGCGCGAGCGGCCGGCGATCACCGACGCTGCATTCCCGGCGTCCGTTCGCGGCGGCGCGCGCGCGGCCTCGACGCCGCGGCGGGCCCCGGTCGCGGCCGTCGCCCGCCTGTACGCCGTACGCGATCGCGACGAGCTGCGCCGCCTCGCCGAGGCGCGGCCCGGCGATCCGGACGTGCTGTACGCGCTCGACGCGATCGCGCACATCTGCGACGACTTCGACGGCACGGCCGCCGAACATGCCGCGCTCCGGCGCTACGCGGACGCCGCGGCGGTCGAGTACTTCGAAGCCGAGCGACGGCGCCTGTGCGGCGGCACCGGCACGGCGGCGCCGCCGGTCGATGCGGGCCGCGCGACGAACCGCTTCGAGGACGCGCTGCCGGACGCGTACGCCGCGACCGACGATACGGACTTCCGCACGCTGCTCGACGTGACCTACGGCACCGACGCCGCGCCGGACACGGACGACGCGCAGAAGCAGGCGCTGCTCGCGATCGTCCGCGATTCGGCCAGTCCCTACCTGCTGATGCACGCCGGCGAACTGCTCGCCGAGCGCTTCGGCGTCGACTGGAACGGCGCCGCGATCGAGGCGCCGTTCGGCGAATCCGAAGACGCGGCGCGGTTCACCGTCGTCGCTGCCTACGTGCTCGCCGCCTGCGCCTGGTCCGGCGGCTGCGACGCCGGCGCTTGGCAGACGTTGCGGTATTGCATGCCGCTGGAATGCGTGCCGGACACGAGCGTCGAAAGCAGCCTCCGGCGGCGCTTGAGCGAAGCGCAATTCGCGCGCGCTCGCGCAGCCGCCGAAGCGATCGAACACGGGCGGCGTCACGGCTGATGCGCGCGGCGCCGCGGTCACGCTCCGGCGAGCAGCCGCTCGGCGCGGGCGAGGTCCTCCGCGGTGTCGATGCCCGGCGGGAACGGCTCCGGCGCGAGGCGCACCGCGATCGCATGGCCGTGCTCGAGCGCGCGCAGCTGCTCGAGCGATTCGAGCCGCTCGAGCGGCGTCGGCGGCAGCGCGGCGAAGCGGCGCAGGAAGCCGGCGCGGTACGCGTAGATGCCGATGTGGCGCAGGAACGCGTGTCCGTCCGGCAGCACGCCGCGATCGCGCGCGAACGCGTCGCGCGGCCACGGCAACGGCGCGCGGCCGAAGTACAGCGCGCGGCCGGCCAGATCGCGGACCAGCTTCACGCAATTCGGGTCGAACAGCTCGGCGGCGTCGCGGACCGGCGTCGCCAGCGTCGCCATCGGCGCGCCGTCCTCGGCCAGCGCCGCGGCGACGGCGCGGATGCCGCTCGCCGGCGCCAGCGGCTCGTCGCCCTGCAGGTTCACGACGATCGCGTCGTCGGGCCAGCCGAGGCGCGCCGCGCATTCGGCCAGGCGATCGCTGCCCGACGCGTGGTCCTCGCGCGTGACGACCACGCGCGCGCCGGTCGCCGCGACCGCCGCCGCGATGCGCACGTCGTCGGTCGCGACCGCGACCTCGGCGGCGCCGGACGCGAGCGCGCGGCGCACCACGTGCACGATCGTCGGCTCGCCGGCGAGCGGCAGCAGCGGCTTGCCCGGCAGCCGCGTCGACGCGTAGCGCGCCGGAATCGCGACGACGAATTCGATGTCCGCGACCATGTCGGAAACGCTCCTGGAAACTCGCGATGCGCGCGTGCACGCGTCGACGGCGCCGCACGCGGACGAACGCCGGGCGAGTGCGCCGACGCGTCCTCTCCGCGCCGGCGCGGAGCGTACCCGACGCGGTCGCGGCCGCCAACGCGGAGCGCGCCCGCGGCCGGCGGCGCCGGCGCGGCGTCCGCTCAGTCCGGCGCCGCTGCTCCGGGCACGCTCGCTCGGTCCGACGCTTCGGTCGTCGCGTGCTCACGTCCGTCGAGCGCGGCCGCGAGCGTCGCCCACGGCAGCAGCGCGCATTTGCGCCGCGCCGCGTGATCGCGCAGCTCGCCGAGCGCCTGCAGCTCGCCGAGCGACGCGTCGGCGTCGACCTCGCCTTCGATCAGGCGCGCGAAGCGCGCGGCCGCGTCCGCGATCGCCGCCGCGTCGAGGCCGACCACGTGCTCGCTCAGCATCGACGCGCTCGCGGTCGCGATCGCGCACGACTCGCCGGAGAAGCGCACGGCGAGCACGCGGCCGGCGCGGCAGTCGAGCTCGATGCGGAGCCGATCGCCGCACAGCGCATTGACGCCGTCGGCCGCGTGCGTGTGCGGCGTCAGCGTGCCGAAGTTGCGCGGCCGGCGCTTGTGCTCGAGCACGAGGTCGCGATACAGCGCGTGCGCGCCGGCCGCCGACGTCGGCGCGTCGCCCGCGCTCATGCGCGCGCCGCGTATTTCTTCGCGACGTAGCCTTCGACGACCTCGACGAACTCGCTCGCGATGTTCTCGCCGCGCAGCGTCATCGCCTTCTCGCCGTCGATGAACACCGGCGCCGACGGCGCCTCGCCGGTGCCGGGCAGCGAGATGCCGATGTTCGCGTGCTTCGACTCGCCGGGGCCGTTGACGACGCAGCCCATGACCGCGAGGGTCAGGTTCTCGACGCCGTCGTACCTGAGCCGCCATTCCGGCATGCGCGCGCGCACGTGGTCCTGCACGGTCTTCGCGAGCTCCTGGAAGAACGTGCTCGTCGTGCGGCCGCAGCCGGGACACGCGGTGACCAGCGGCGTGAACGCGCGCAGGCCCATCGTCTGCAGCAGCTCCTGCGCGACGACGACCTCGCGCGTGCGCGACTCGCCGGGCTCCGGCGTCAGCGAGATGCGGATCGTGTCGCCGATGCCCTCCTGCAGCAGCACCGCGAGCGCGGCGGTCGAGGCGACGATGCCCTTCGAGCCGATGCCGGCCTCGGTCAGGCCGAGGTGCAGCGCGTAGTCGCAGCGCGCGGCGAGCTAGCGATAGACCGCGATCAGCTCCTGCACGCCGGAGACCTTGCACGAGAGCACGATGCGCTCGCGTGCGAGGCCGAGCGCCTCGGCGCGCGCGGCCGAGTCGAGCGCCGAGCGGATCAGCGCCTCGCGGCCGACGCGCGCCGCGTATTT
>DASWOS010000269.1:0-9250 GCA_036398645.1 Dokdonella sp.
GCCTAAGGGTCAGTGAGGCGTAAGAAATCCAGGCCGAACAACCCCTCTCGCGATAGAGATCATCTATCAATTCGTCCGCGACATCGAACTTCTCAACAGCCTGCTAGCGATTACCGGTTGGGTTCAGGTCATCACCGCGGATTGTGAGTAGGATTGTGAGTATCATCCGACAACGCTACATAAGTAACATCATAGAATCAGTCTATTACGGCCCTAGTTCATCTTCCGTCCGCCCGCCATCTACAAGTTCGAAGGCGTCCAATAACGTCCGACGGAACACCGAAACCCCGCTAAATGCGGGGTTTTTTGTTTCACGGCTCCGGCAGCGTCCGCGACGCTGGTGTCGGATTGGCGCCACTCACACGGCCGACCGACACGACGCTGCGCGCCCTGCGTCCTCGCGATGCCGTGTAGCGCGTCGCCGACGCGAACCGTGCCGCGATCGAAGTCCGCCGACCCGACCGGCGCGCGGCTGCGGCGCGATCGCTACCGCTTCGACGGCCGCGCCAGCACGCCGGCGCCCGGCCTCGAACGCGAGACCACCTCGTCACGAGCCGCTTTGTGCGCACCTCGACGCGCTCGAGACCGGCGAACGTCCATGAGCTGCCCGACGAGTTGGCCTGCGTGCCAGCGCGTGCGATCTAGTCGCAGCGCGCGTAGCCGGGACCGGGCGGCGTAATTTTGTTGACCGTGGTGATCTTCTCGCCTGTGGCGCTGCACCAGTTGTAATAGACGTCTTTGTCCCCGACGGTGCCGGCAGCCAACGCTGCAGCGTCGCTCGAGGCCTGCTGCGTATGCCTGGCATTGGCGAGGACCGCGTTGGTCGTTGCCTGCATCTGCTGCACGGCGGCGTTGGATTGGGCGACGCGACGGTTTCTCCACTGCGCCAGATACTGGCTGTTCGCTTGCATCCATTGCTGCGACGGCTTGGGATCGAAATAGTTGGCCAGCTGCCTCATGGCCGCAATGCCCTGACCTGCCGGAGCCGTCGCGATCGTGATGAAGCTGGTGGTGATTTCCTGCGGGGTGCCGGCCCGCGATCCGTTGGTCTCGACGTGGATGACGGTATCGCTGCCTGCGCGGGTGAAAAGCGCCATCGCCGAATCCACGATGAGGCCGGGCGGCTGTCCCATCCGCTGCGGGACCTCACGGCGATCCGACACCACCCGATCGGGTCGATCGCCGAGACCCAACATCGGCAGCACGTGACGGATCAATATGTCCTGCGACGAAGTGAAGCGGACGAATGCCGCATTGCGCGCGCCTGAAGCGCCCGAAATCAAGCGCGCTTCGGGCGTGTATGTATGAAATGCGATCGGCAGCGCCACATAACGAAATTTGCCGTCGCCGCTGCTCGCATCGGCACTGAGGGCGGCCACGCCCAAGAGCAGAGCGTCGCTGGTGTGGTCGAGCTGGGCACGGCCTTGCCACCCTGCCGGCAGCGTCAAGGTGCAGCAGACGCCTCCCAGAGCGGAATCATAGACCTCGATGGCGCTGCCTGATTGGGCAAGAACCGGCCCGATGAAAGAAAGTACGCCGAAAAAGAATAAAATCGCGCAATTGCGGAAAAATCCAACGCTGGTCATATGAACCTCGACGGATCGGTCCAGGTGCGGATTGAACGAGTGGCTACGGCCGTCCATTGCCTCGAGATCGAACGACACTTCGGCGGCGCCCTATCCGTCAGCATATAGCATGCTCGCGTCGCCCCGACGGGACGGCGCGTTTTCGATGCGCGCGAAGCCGGCGTCTTCCTTGGTTTTGGCTCGAACGACAGGCCCCGTTCGCATGCCGAGGACGTTGCGCGCGGCGTCGGTCGAAGCGGATCTTGCTCTGCCGGGCCAGCGGGCGACACGGTCGTGCCGTGCCGTGTAGGAGCGCGCTTCAGCGGCGAAGGCGCGGGCCTACGGTGCGCCGATCGCGGCTGAAGCCGGCTCCTACGGCGTCGGGGCGCGGTTGAAGCGGGCTTTTGGCCCGACGCGGGCGGAACGCGGTGGCGGCGTGAAGCGCGGCCGCGGCGAGGCGGCGCGTGCCGTGGTGCGCGATCACACGCGCGCAACCGGCGTGCGCGCCGACCGTCAGGCTGCGGCGTCGGCCGTGGCGCCGGCGCGCTCGCGCTGCTGCAGCCGCCACAGCTGCGCGTAGCGACCGCCCTGCTCGATCAGCGCATCGTGCGTGCCGCGCTCGACGACGCGGCCGTGCTCGAGCACGAGGATCTCGTCGGCGTCGACGATCGTCGACAGCCGGTGCGCGATGACCAGCGTCGTGCGGCCGCGCGCGACCTCGGCGAGCTCGCGCTGGATGACCTTTTCGGTGCGCGTGTCGAGCGCCGAGGTCGCCTCGTCGAAGACGAGAATCGCCGGATTCTTGAGCAGCGTGCGCGCGATCGCGACGCGCTGCTTCTCGCCGCCGGACAGCTTGAGCCCGCGCTCGCCGACGTTCGTCTCGTAGCCCTGCGGCAGGCTCTCGATGAACGTATGGACGTGCGCGGCCTGCGCCGCGGCGACGACTTCCTCGCGCGTCGCGCCGGGCCGGCCGTAGGCGATGTTGTAGTAGATCGTGTCGTTGAACAGCACGGTGTCCTGCGGAACGATGCCGATCGCGGCGCGCAGGCTCGCCTGCGTGACCGCGCGGATATCCTGGCCGTCGATCGTGATGCGGCCGCCGCCGACGTCGTAGAAGCGAAACAGCAGCCGCGCGAGCGTCGACTTGCCGGCGCCGGTCGTGCCGACGACCGCGACCGTGTGCCCGGGCGGGATGCGAAAGTCGACCCCGCGCAGGATCGGCCGCGCCGGATCGTAGGCGAAGTCGACGTGCTCGAAGCGCACGTCGCCGCCGCGCACCGCGAGCGGCGGCGCGGCCGTGGCGTCCTCGACCTCGCGCGGCTCGGCGAGCAGCGCGAACATGCGCTCGATGTTCGTCAGCGCCTGCTTGACCTCGCGATAGACCATGCCGAGGAAGTTCAGCGGCGCCGAGAGCTGGATCAGGAACGCGTTGACGAGCACGAAGTCGCCGAGCGTCATCGTGCCGGCGACGACGCCGGCGGCCGCGCGCCAGAGCAGCAGCGTCAGGCCGAGAGCGACGATGCCGGCCTGGCCGGTATTCAGCACCGAGAGCGTCTTCAGGCTCTTGACCGTCGCCTCCTCGAGATGGATCAGGCTGCGGTCGTAACGGTCGAACTCGTGGCGCTCGTTGCCGAAGTACTTGACGGTCTCGTAGTTCAGCAGCGAGTCGACCGCGCGCGAGTTCGCCTCGGTGTCCGCGGCGTTCGCGGCGCGGTAGTACCGCATGCGCCACTCGGTGATCGAGAACGTGAAGGCGACGTACGCCGCGAGCGTGCCGAGCGTGATCGCGGCGAAGCTCCAGTCGAAGCGCGAGATCAGGATCGTGCAGACCAGCGCGACCTCGAGCAGCGTCGGCAGAATCGTGTAGATCGTCCAGTCGAGCAGGTCCGAGGTCGCGCTCATGCCGCGCTCGACGTCGCGCGCGACGCCGCCGGTGCGGCGGTCGAGATGGAAGCGCAGGCTCAACGCGTGCAGGTGCTCGAACACGCGCAGCGTGACGTTGCGCGAGGTGCGCGCGAGCACGCGCGCGAACACGACCTGGCGCAGCTCCTGGAACAGCGACGTCGACAGCCGCAGCGCGCCGTACGCGGCGAGCAGCAGGAACGGAATCGCGAGCGGCCGCGGCGTCAGGTCGAGCGCGTCGATCAGGTCCTTCATGACCAGCGGCACGCCGACGTTGGCGAGCTTGGCCGCGACGAGCAGCGCGAGCGCGATGCCGACGCGCAGCCGATAGCGCCGCACCTCGGGCCAGAGGCGGCGGAACGCGGAGAACAGCGCGATGTGGGGCGGCGGATTCATCGGCGGCGGATGGTCGAAGCGCCACGACATGGGGCCGCGGCGCAGATTAGCAATCCGCCGCGGCCGGCGGCGTCGGCGCTATCATGCGCCTCCCCTTTCACAGCGGAGACGACCTCATGCGCGCGCTTTTCTCGACACTCGCCTGCGGCCTCCTGCTCGGCAGCGGCCTCGCCCTCGCCCAGGACGCCGCCGCCCCGACGCGCACGAAGGCGCCGCACGGCGCGAAGGTCTTCATCGTCTCGCCGAAGAACGGCGCGACGGTCGGCCAGGACGTCACGGTCAAGTTCGGCGCGAAGCACGTCGCGATCAAGCCGGCCGGCGACACCGGCGCGGACAGCGGCCACCATCACCTGCTGATCGACGCGAAGGAGCTGCCGCCGCTCGACCAGCCGATTCCGAACGACGCGACGCACAAGCACTACGGCAAGGGCCAGACCGAGGACACGATCCACCTCGAGCCCGGCACGCACACGCTGCAGCTCGATCTCGGCGACGCCAAGCACATGCAGTTCGACCCGCCGGTCGTTTCGAAGAAGATCACGATCCACGTGAAGTGAGCCGCGCGTCGACGCCGACCGGCGCCGCGGCGCGCATCGGGGACCGCCCGCGCCGCGCGTATGCCGCGGCACCGGGGCGGCGAGCCGCAGCGCGCCACGCGGCGCGCGTGCGCGCGTCCGCGCCGCGCGAACGCGACGGCGCGCGCGGCGCCGCGGCAGCCGACGCCGACACGCGCGCACGACGGCGCGGCGCGGCGAGCGCCCGCGCATGAGCGTGCCGCCCGCGGCCGCGCCGACGAACGCGATCCCACCGCGCCTGCTGCAGACGCTCGCGACGCTGCGCTGGTTCGCCGTCGCCGGCCAGGCCGCGGCCGTCGCGCTCGCGGTGCACCTGCTCGGCATCCCGTTCGATGCCGCGCCGTTGTGGGCCGCGATCGCGCTGCTCGCACTGTTCAACGCGTGGGCAGGCCGGCGCGCGCGCCGCGTCGTGCGCCTGCGCGCCGCCGAGGTCGTCGCGCACGTCGCGGTCGACATCGGCGTGCTCGCCTGGCTGATCGGCTGCAGCGGCGGCGCGATGAATCCGTTCGCGCCGCTGTTCCTGCTGCCGCTCGCGCTGGTCGCGATCGCGCTGCCGCCGCTCTGGGTCGTCGCGACGGCGCTGCTCTGCTGCGCCGGCTACGTCGCGTCGGCGCGGCTCGGCCGTCCGCTGCCGCACCTGCACGGCGCGCTCGACGATCCGTTCGCGCTGCACCTCGCCGGCATGGCGGTCATGTTCGCGATCTCGGTCGCGGTCATCGCATTCTTCCTGACCCGGCTCGCGCGCGAGCTGCGCAGCCGCGAGCACGAGCTCGCACGCCTGCGCGAGCAGTTCGCGCGCAACGAAGGCATCGTCGCGCTGGCGACGCACGCGGCCTCGGTCGCGCACGAGCTGAACACGCCGCTGGCGACGCTGACGCTGATGCTCGAGGACCAGCTCGACCCGACGCAGCCGCGCGGCGCCGAGCGCGAAGACTTCGAGACGATGGCCGCGCTCGTCGACATGTGCCGCGACCGCGTGCGCGAGCTCGCCGCGCCGGCCGAGCACGCGCACGCCGACGCGCCGGACCTCGCCGCGGCGATCGACCGCGTCGTCGAGCGCTGGCGGCTCGTGCGTCCGACGGTCGAGCTCGAACGCAGCGGTCGCGTCGCCGCACCGGGTCCGGTGCGGCTCGACGCCGGCATCGGGCATCTGCTGCAGGCGCTGCTGAACAACGCCGCCGACGCGAGCGAGCGCGCCGGCGATCGTCGCGTGTGCCTGCACGTCGAGACGCTCGAGCGCGAGCTCGTCGGCAGCGTGCGCGACTACGGCGCCGGCTTCGCCGAGCCGGAGCGCTCCGGCGCGCTGTTCCGCAGCACGAAGCCGCACGGGCTCGGCGTCGGCCTCGCGCTGTCGCACGCGACCGTCGAGCGGCTCGGCGGCGAGCTGTCGATGCGTCCCGCCGACGGCGGCGGCACGATCCTCGCGTTCCGGCTGCCGCTCGCCGAGGAGCCGGCGTGAACGGCCTGCTCGTCGACGACGACGCGGTCTACTCGCGAATCCTGCAACGCTCGCTCGAGCGCCGCGGCGTCGGCTTGCGCGTGTCGCCGGACGGCGCCACCGCGCTCGCGCTCGCGCGCGCGGAGCCGCCGGACTTCGTGCTGCTCGACCTGAAGCTCGGCGACGAATCCGGGCTCGCGCTGATCGCGCCGCTGCGCGCGCTCGGCGCGAATCTGCGCATCGTCCTCGTGACCGGCTATGCGAGCGTCGCGACCGCGGTCGAAGCGGTCAAACGCGGTGCCGACGACTACCTCGCGAAACCGGTCACCGCGGCCGCGCTGCTGCGCGTGCTGCGCGGCGAAGCCGAAGGCGCGGCGGAGCCGCCGCAGACGATGACGCCGCTCGCGCGGCTGGAGTGGGAGCACATCCAGCAGGCGCTGCTCGACGCGCGCGGCAACGTCTCGGCCGCGGCGCGCCTGCTCGGCATGCACCGGCGCTCGCTGCAGCGCAAGCTCGCCAAACGTCCGGGGCCGGAACGGCGCGCCGTCGACGATCTCGACGCGTGAGCGCGAACGCGCCGCGCACGCGTCGCGAGCACTGTAGGAGCCCGCTCCAGCGGCGAATGCGCATGCCGCGGTTCTCGGATCGCGGCTGAAGCCGGCTCCTGCACGGCGAACGCGAGGCGGCGCAGCGGCGCTGTAGAAGCCCGCTTCAGCGGCGACCGCGCAGCCGCGCGGGCCGCGGATTCTCGGCTCGGCCCGCGCTGTCGCGGAGCTGAACGCGGCCGACCGGCCTGCGTGCGCTTAACGCTTTCGCAATCCGGCGCGTGGCATGTTGCGTATCCCGTGACGGCCGCGCGCGGGCCCGCTGTGAAAGCGCGCTGGGGACGCGGCGGCGTCACGGACCACCCCACGATCCGGCTTCCGAACGCAGCGTTTTGAATGCAGCGTCGCACGCGATGCCGTTTTCGCATGCAGCGTGACGCGACGCGTTTCGAATGCAGGCGGCGCGCGCGACGACGCCGGCGTCTTCAGCCGGCGGGGCTCGCCGGCGGCGCCGTGGGCTCGAGCGTGCCGATCGAGTGACCCTGCTCGGCGAGGTATTCGAGCCAGCGGTTCAGGAACGAGCTCATGCGCAGCCGCTGCTGGAACACGCTGCGCGCCGGCAGCAGCGGACCGATCGTGCGCGCGAGGCGGCGATCCGCACGGCAATCGAGCACCTCGGCCATGTGCGCGTCGGCGTACATGCGCAGCTGCGCCGACGGCGCCTGCTCGCCGGTCTCGCTGTCGACGAAGCAATACGTCAGGTGCAGATCGAGCGTGTAGCGATGCCGCTCGAGCACGTCGAGCTGCACGTCGAGCCCGTCGTCGAGCGAGGACATGTAGCGGCCGACCGGCAGGTCGTGCGGCGCGAACAGCCGCGCGAGCCGATGGTAGTTTTCCGAATACAGCCCCATCAGCCACGCGAAGCGGCTCGGCAGCAGCGATGAAGGTCGGTCGAGGACGGCGGACATGCGGCGATCATAGGCGGGGGGGACGGGTGCGAACAGTCTTATGCGATCCGCACCCGGACGGTTAAGATAGGGCTCCCCGCCCCGCTTGCAAGCGCCCGCCGCTTCTTTTCCGTCGGCTCAGAACAGGTGCTTCTCGATGCCGAGCTGCGCGAGGATCTTGCTCGCGATCTCCTCGATCGACGTGTGCGTCGTGTTCTGCACCGGAATGCCTTCGCGCCGGAACAGCTTGTCGGCCTGCCCGAGCTCCCAGCGGCACTGCTCGAGCGTCGCGTAGCGGCTACCGGGGCGGCGCGCTTCGCGGACCTGCGCGAGGCGCTGCGCGTCGATCGCGAGCCCGTACAGCCGCGAACGATGCGGCAGCAGCCGCTTCGGCAGCTCGAGCCGCTCGAGGTCCTCCTCGGTCAGCGGATAGTTCGCCGCCTTCACGCCGTAGTGCAGCGCCATGTAGAGGCAGGTCGGCGTCTTGCCGACGCGCGAGACGCCGACGAGCACGACGTCCGCGTCGCCGTAGTTCACGTCGATGCCGTCGTCGTGCGTCAGCGCGTAGTTCGTCGCGTTGATGCGCGCCTCGTACTCGGTGAAGTCGGTCAGCCCGTGCGCCTTGCCGACGCGCGCCGAGCGCTTCGAGCCGAGCTCGGCTTCGAGCGGACCGATGAACGGCGCGAACACGTCGAGCATCAGCGCGCCGCTCTCGGCGACGATGTCGCTCAGGCGCTGGTCCATGATCGTGTTGACGACGATCGGCCGCGCGCCGCTCTGCGCGTAGGTGGTCTTGATGCGCACCGCGGCTGCGCGCGCCTTGTCCTCGGCGTCGACGAACGGAATGCGATAGGTGTCGAACTCGACCGAATCGAACTGCGTCAGCACGCTGTGGCCGATCGTCTCGGCGGTGATGCCGGTGCCGTCGGAGACGTAGAAGATCGTGCGGCGCATGCGTCGGTCCCGCGGGGCGATCGCCGCAGTCTACGCAATCGCCGCGCGCGCGTGCAGCGGCGCGGCCGCCTCCCGCGCCATCTCTCCGTAGAAGCCCGCTTCAACCGCGACAGCGCCGCACGAGCATCCGAAACGCGACACGTTCACCCGCGATGCTCCCGCCGCACGTCCGTGCTGCGCGCGCGGCTCAGCCGTCGAATCCGTCGGCGAACACGCGATCGACGAGCGCGGCTTCGCCGAACACGTGCAGGCCGGTCTGCGCCATGAACGCGAGCACGCGGCCGTCGTCGAGCGCGCGCAGGCGCGCCGGCACGTACGAAGCGAGGTCCGTCGTCGCGACCTCGACCGGCAGCGTCGGATCGGACACGTCGATCTCGTGCAGTCCGTACGGATCGGCGAACCAGGCGCGGTCGCCGCGTACGGCGACGCGCGCCGGCAGCGCGAACGTCGTCGCGTAGACGCCGAGCGTGCGCGGCGCGTCCGGATCGGACACGTCGACGACGTGCAGACCGGTCTCGCAGGCGACGTAGGCGCGCGTGCCGTCGTCGCTGAGCGCGACGTCGTAGGCGGCGGCGACGAAGCCGAAGCAGCCGTCGTCGTACAGCGCGCGCTGCACCGGCGCGTCCGGATCGCTCGCGTCGACGACGTGCAGCCCCGTCAGCTCGTCGGCCGCGTAGACCATCGTACCGTGCACCTGCAGGCGGTCGACGGTCGGCACGCCGAGCGCGCCGCGCTCGACGGGGTGCGCCGGGTCGGAGACGTCGACGACCTGCACGATGCCGCCGTTCGTCGCCGTGCCGAGGTATACGAAGCCGCCGCTCGCCGCGGCCGCCGAGGCGTACGCGTACGGCAGGCGCCCGGTCTCGGCCGGATGCAGCGGGTCGGACAGGTCCGCGACGATCAGGCCGTAGCCCCAGGCGGTCAGATA
>DASWOS010000270.1:0-3093 GCA_036398645.1 Dokdonella sp.
GTCGTGTTCGGCCACGAGATCGTCGAGGTCGCGACGTTCCGCGGCAGCAGCGACGACGGCTCCGGCGACCGCCACCTCGTCGACGGACGCCTCGTGCGCGACAACGTCTACGGCAGCCTCGAAGAAGACGCGGTGCGGCGCGACTTCACCGTCAACGCGCTGTACTACGACATCGCCGACTTCAGCGTGCGCGACGCGGTCGGCGGCATGGCCGACCTCGAGCAGCGCGTGCTGCGCCTGATCGGCGAGCCGGAGCTGCGCTATCGCGAAGACCCGGTGCGCATGCTGCGCGCGGCGCGGCTCGCGGCGAAGCTCGACTTCGAGATCGCACCGGACACGGCCGCGCCGTTCGCGACGCTCGGGCCGCTGCTCGGCGACGCGCCGCCGGCGCGGCTGTTCGACGAGTCGCTGAAGCTGTTCCTGAGCGGCTACGGCCTGGCCAGCTTCCGCGCGCTCGAACGCTACGGCTTGCTGCGGCACGTGTTCCCCCCGACCGCGCACGCGCTCGAGGACGCCGCTACGGCGCCGCACTTCCGTCACCTGCTCGAGCAGACGTTCGCGAGCACCGACGCGCGCGTGCACGAGAACAAGCCGATCACGCCGGCATTCCTGTTCGCCGCGATGTTGTGGGAGCCGGCGCGGCGCACGGCGCAGGCGCTGATCGAGGCCGGCGCCGAGCCGGCCGCGGCGTGGTCGCAGGCCGGCGAGCGCGTCCTGCGCGAGCAGGCGCAGCGCGTGGCGATTCCGCGCCGATTCTCGATCGCGATCGAGGAGATCTGGGCGCTGCAGCTGCGCTTCGAGCAGCGCACGCGCAAGCGCGTGTTCCGCATGCTCGAACATCCGCGCTTCCGCGCCGCCTACGATTTCCTGATGCTGCGTGCCGACGAGTCGGCCGAGGTCGCCGAGCTCGCGCAGTGGTGGACGCAAGCGCAGGAGCTCGGCCACGAAGATCTCGCCGAGCGGCTCGCGGCGCAGCCGGCGCAGCCGGCCGCGGAAGCCGCGCCGACCGGCAAGCGCAAGCGGCCGCGCCGGCGCCGCCGGCGCCGGTCCAAGGCCGCTGCGGGCGAAACCAGTGCACAGGCGACGGATGACGGGCGGTGAGGCGCGTGCGTACGTCGGCCTCGGCAGCAATCTCGGCGATCCGCCGCGGCAGATCCGCTCGGCGCTGCAGGCGCTCGACGCACCGCCGCACACGCGCGTCGTGCAGCGCTCGCGCCTGTACCGCACGCCGCCGTGGGGCGTCGCCGACCAGCCCGCGTTCGTCAATGCGGTCGCCGAGCTCGCGACCGCGCTCGCGCCGCGCGAGCTCCTCGACGCGCTGCTCGAGATCGAGCGGCGCCACGGCCGTCGGCGCGACGCGGCGCGCTGGGGTCCGCGTACCCTCGACCTCGATCTGCTGACGTTCGCCGATCGGCGCGTCGACGAGCCCGGCCTCGTGCTGCCGCATCCGCGGCTCGCCGAGCGCGCGTTCGTGCTGGTGCCGCTCGCGGAAATCGCCCCCGATCTCGCCATCCCGCGCGTCGGCGTCGTCGCCGAGCTGCTCGAGCGCGTCGACGCGTCCGCCTGCGTGGCGCTCGAAGGCGCGCTTGAGCTCGATCCGCCGCGCGGAGAATAATGCCGCCCCGTTCCGGCTTTCGACTCCCGATGCCCGCACACGTCGCGACCGCCGCGCCGGTCACCGTGCCCGACCTGCTCGACTACAAGCGCAAGGCCGAGAAGATCGCGATGATCACCGCCTACGACGCGAGCATCGCCGCGCGCGCGGACGAGGCCGGCGTCGACGTCGTGTTGGTCGGCGATTCGCTCGGCATGGTCGTGCAGGGACGAGCGAGCACGCTGCCGGTCACGCTCGACGAGATGGTCTATCACACCGCCTGCGTCGCGCGCGGCGCGCGGCGCGCGTTGCTCGTCGCGGACCTGCCGTTCATGAGCTTCCGCGACGCCGGCGTCGCGCTCGCGAGCGCGGGCCGTCTGCTCGCCGAAGGCGGCGCGGCGATGGTCAAGCTCGAAGGCGCAGGCTGGGTCTGCGACGTCATCGACGCGTTGAAGCGCCACGAGGTGCCGGTCTGCGCGCACCTCGGCCTGACGCCGCAGTCGGTGAACCGCTTCGGCGGATTCCGCGTGCAAGGGCGCGGCGACGCGGCCGCGCAGCGGCTGAAGGCCGAGGCCCGCGCCGTCGAGGACGCCGGCGCGGATCTGCTCGTGCTCGAATGCGTGCCGGCCGCACTCGCCGCCGAAATCACCCTAGCGCTGCGGATTCCGACGATCGGCATCGGCGCCGGCGCGGCCTGCGACGGCCAGGTGCTCGTCGTCTACGATCTGCTCGGCATCACGCCGGGCAAGCGGCCGCGCTTCAGCAAGGATTTCCTCGCCGGCGCGGGGTCGGTCGGCGCCGCGATCGCCGACTACGTGCGCGCCGTGCGCGCCGGCGAGTTTCCGGCGGCCGAGCACAGCTACTGACGATGGACGTCGCTTCGAGCCTGACCGAGCTCCGCGCGCGCGTCGCCGGCCTGCACCGCGAAGGGCGCCGCGTCGCGCTGGTGCCGACGATGGGCAGCCTGCACGAAGGTCACTATTCGCTGGTGCGGATCGCACGCGAGCGCGCGGACTTCGTCGTCGCCAGCGTGTTCGTGAACCCGACCCAGTTCGGGCCGAACGAGGACTTCGCGCGCTATCCGCGCAGCCCCGAGGCCGACGCGGCCGGCCTCGCCGCCCACGGCTGCGACGCGCTGTTCATGCCGACGGTCGAGGACATGTACCCGTACGGTGCCGCGCACGGCGTCCGCATCAGCGTCCCGGCCGTCACCGACACGCTCGAAGGCGCGCTCCGCCCCGGCCACTTCGACGGCGTCGCGACCGTCGTGGCGAAGCTGTTCAACCTCGTGCAGCCGCAGCTCGCGGTGTTCGGCCAGAAGGACTACCAGCAGCTGCTCGTCGTGCGTCGACTCGTCCGCGACCTCGGCTATCCGATCGAGATCGTCGCCGCGCCGATCGTGCGCGAGCCCGACGGGCTCGCGATGAGCTCGCGCAACCGCTATCTCGACGCCGGCGAGCGCGCGCGCGCCGCCGCGATCCATGCGACGCTGCAGTGGA
>DASWOS010000271.1:0-2938 GCA_036398645.1 Dokdonella sp.
CGCGCCGACCGCGCCGATTTGCGTATTGCCGAAAGACGACTGCGGATCGAGGCTCGACACGTGCGGCATTCAGCGGCGGATCGGCAGGCACGGCGTCGCGCCGACGGCGGCACTCGCTGCAACGATGCGGCTGGCCGGACGTGCTCGCCGCGATGCCCGGCAATCAAGCCGCGTCCGACATCGTCGTGCAGGGGCGGCGCGTCGTGCTCGCCGGGCGCGTCGCTGTCGGCGACGGCGCGACTCCCGGCGTCGGTCTGCGCGCGCCCGGTTCGCGACGATCTGCGGTTCGCCGACGGCTTCGCGCGATCCGCGTCGAGCGAGCGCCGGCGGCGAAGCCCGCTCCTCACGCATTGCCGCGCAAGACCGCGCCGGCGGCGCCGGTTCGCGTAATTCCCATTCGACACCGGCACTCACGGAGAGCGATATGGACTTCCGGCTATTCGTCATCGTTTCGATCCTCGTGCTCGTGCTCGGCGCGGCGCCGCGCGCAGGCGCGACGACGTTCTGCGTGCACGACGAAGCGGCGTTCCGCACCGCGCTCGCCACGGCCGCGAGCAACGGACAGGACGACGCGATCCACCTCGTGCGCGGCACGTATCACACCAACGGCCAGGCGTTCGACTACGAGCCCGCCGAGACGAACAGCCTGTCGATCGCCGGCGGCTTCGACGGCGACTGCTCGTCGCGCCACCTGAATCCTGCGTTGACCGTGCTCGACGGCGGCGACGCGTCGCAAGTGTTCGTCAGCCAGTCGCGCCGCGGCTCCGTCGCGATCCGCTACGTCACCGTGCAGCACGGCGTCGGCGCGCTCTACGGCGGTGGTCTCCTGTTCTCGTACGAAGCGAACACGCCCGGCGACGGCGACGTGACCGTGAGCCTCGACATCATTCGCGACAACCGGGCCACGTATGGGGCCGGCCTCTCGGCAGCCGCCGCCGGAGCCAGCGTCATGCGCGTCAAGAACAACCTGTTCGCTGGTAATGTCGCGACGTCGTGGCCGGGCGGCGCGAGCGTCGTCGCCAACGGCGATGCACAGGTTTACGTGACGAACAACACCGTCGTCGCAAATCAGGCCGGCGACGAAGAGTTCGCCGGCGGGCTCTACGTCAACCACGCGGGATCGACGCCCGCAGCGGTCAGCAACAATGTGCTGTTCGGCAACAGCGGATACGATCTCCGTTGCGACAGCGTGCCGCTGCTGTCGAACGACTGGGGCAGCATCGACGGTGCGCCGATGAGCGGCAGCCTGGGCAATCTCAGCGTCGACCCGCAGTTCGTCTCCGCGACGGATTTCCATTTGCATGCGAGCTCGCCGCTGATCGACGCCGGCGTCGACGATCCGCCGGACGACGTCACCGACACCGACCTCGACGGCAATTCGCGCGTCTACGGCCACGTCGACATCGGCGCGTACGAACACGGTGATGCGATCTTCGCCGACGGCTTCGAATAGGTCGCGCAGCGTCGGGTCGGTCGCTCAGTCGGCGGGCAGCGCGGCCCGCCGCGCGCGCGCGTCGCGCGTGCGCGCGTCGTCGACGCCGAAAAACGCCGTGCGGAGAGCGACGGCGGCGCCGAGCAGCGTGCGCCGTTCCGCGAGCGCGCCGGGCTCGCCGGCGAGCAGGTCGGCGAGGTCGATGCGGATGTTCGCGGCGAGCGGATGCTCGACCTGCGGCAGGTACGCGTCGATCGAGGCGAGCGCCGCGCGCAGCTCCGCCGCGGCCGCCGCGGAATCGCCGCCGTCGCGCTGCGCGAGGGCGAGGTCGTAATGCGCGAGCGCGGCGAACCGGCTCGCCTCGCCGGACTCGCGCACGGCGATGCCGAGCGCTTCGCGTCCGAGCGTGCGCGCGGCGCCGACGTCGCCGGCCAGCCGCTTGATCTCGCCGAGCCGCGCGACTTCGATCGCGCTCGGCGCGCCGTGCCGACGCTCGAGCGCGACCGCCTCGCCGAGCTCGCGGTCGGCCTCGCCGATGCGGCGCTGGAGCAGATGCACGTAGCCGAGGTCGCCGAGCGCGGTGATCGAGCCGGGATAGTCGTGTCCGTATCGCTGCTCCCACAGGTGTCCGGCCTCGGCGAACGCGCGCTCGGCGTCGCCGAGTTCGCCGTCGTCGGCGAGCGCGAGCCCGTAGTTGACGAGCGACCCGGCCAATGCAGGGTCGTCGGCGTCGAGTACGCGCCGCTGCGTGTCGACGACCGCGGCGAGCGTCGCGCGCGCATCGCGATAACGGCCGAGGTGGTACTGCACGAGCCCGAGCTCGCGCACGCAGCGCAGCGTCAGCGGATGCTCGTCGCCGAGCAGCGCGCGGGACGAGGCCGCGGCCTGCTGCGCGAGCGCCAGCGCGTCGACGTATCGCGACTTGCCGTTCAGGACCAGGACGAGGTTCTCGGTGATCCGCATGCGGCGGATGTCGTCGTCTCCGGAGCTCGCGACCGGCAGCGCCAGCGCGGCGCGATAGTCGGCTTCGGCCTCGTCGAGCGCCGGCAGGCCCCAGGCGGCGTTGCCGGCGACCAGCAGCGTGTCCGCGAGCAGGCCGGCATCGGCGCGCGCCGCGCGCGCGATCGTCAGCGCGCGGCGGGCGAATCGCGCCGCGTCGCCGAATCGGCGCCGGTCGATCTCGACGGTCGCGCGCGCGCACAACGCGCGCACGAGCTCGGCGGGCGGCGCCGGCGCCTCGAGTTGCGCGACGGCGGCGTCGGCGAGGCGCGCGGCGGTGTCGAAGTCGCCGCGCTCGGCGAGCGTCTCGGCGCGCTCGTAGAGCGTCCGCGCCGCGAGCGGCGCCTGCGCGCCGTCGCGCTGCAGCAGCGCGATCGCGTCGCGTTGCAGCGCATCGGCCTGCGCGTACAGCCCGAGCCGGAAATAGATGCGCCCGAGCATGCTCTGCAGTTCCGCCTGCAGCGCGGGCTGGTCGGCGAGATCGTGGTCGATGCGCCGCGCGCCGCG
>DASWOS010000272.1:0-12737 GCA_036398645.1 Dokdonella sp.
CGCGCGCCGCGGCCGCCGCACGAGCGTCGGCGCACGACCCGCGCCGCGCTACGGCACGAGCACCGCGGCGCCTTGCAGGCGGCCGCCGCGCAGATCGGCCAGCGCGACGTTCGCGTCGTCGAGCCGGTACGCGGTCGTCGACGTGTGCACCGCGCCGTCGGCGGCGGCCGCGAAGAAGCCGTGCGCGTCGGCGCGGGTCAGGTTCGCGACCGACACCAGCTCGCGCTCGCCCCAGAGCAGGCGATACGGGAACGCCGGAATGTCGGACATGTGGATGCCGCCGCAGACGATGCGGCCGCCCTTGCGCACGGCCGCGAGCGCCTGCGGTACGAGCTCGCCGGCCGGAGCGAACAGGATCGCCGCGTCGAGCGGCTCCGGCGGGCTCTCGTCGGAAGCGCCGGCCCAGACCGCGCCGAGCGACCGTGCGAAGCGTTGCGCGGCGACGTCGCCGCGGCGCGTGAACGCGAACACTTCGCGCGCCTGCGCGCGGGCGAGCTGCGCGACGATGTGCGCGGCCGCGCCGAAGCCGTACAGGCCGAGCTTGCGTGCGGGACCGGCTTTCGCGAGGCAGCGCCAGCCGATCAGTCCGGCGCACAGCAGCGGCGCGGTCGCGACCGGATCGGCGAACACGGCGGCGTCGAGCGCGACGCAGTAGTCCGCACGCGCGACGATCGCGCTGGCGTATCCGCCCGGGCGCGTGCAGCCGGTGAACTCCGGCGCGTCGCAGAGGTTCTCGCGGCCGCCGCGGCAATACGCGCAGACGCCGCAGGCGCCGCCGAGCCAAGGCACGCCGACGCGCGCGCCGAGCGCCGGCCGCACGACGCCGTCGCCGAGACGATCGACGATGCCGACGACTTCGTGTCCGGGCACGATCGGCAGCCGCGTCTGCGGCAGCTCGCCGTCGACGACGTGCAGGTCGGTGCGGCAGACGCCGCAGGCCTCGACGCGCACGCGCACCTCGCCGGGACCGGGCTCCGGATCGGCGTGCTCCTCGCGGACGAGCGCGTGTCCGGTCGCATGCAGCGTCATCGCGTACATCTCGTGTCCTCCGTGTCGCGCAGGAATGCGGCGGCCGCGCCGCACGTCCGACGATAGCGCGGCGGTCGCGGGCGCAACCTTGATCCGCGTCAACGCGGCGGCGGCGCGAAGCGACGACGCGTCGTCCGAGCGGTCACGGCTCCGGACGCGGCCCCAGCGAACGGCCGATTCGACGCGCGCTGCGAAGCGCGTCGCACGCCGCGCGCCGCTGCGACGCGGCAGGCCGCGCGGCTCGCGCGCAGCGGCGATGCCGGCACGCGCGAGGTGCGAACGTTCGCCGCGGGCGATCCGCGACCCGCCCGTTCCGCGCCGCGCCGTTGCGCTTGCGCTTCGCGGCTCGCGGCTCGCGGCTCGCGGCTCGCGATCGGCTCTCCGCGCGGACGCGCTTCGATGTCAAACTTCGATGCCGCTCCGCAACGCCGGAGTGTCTGAACGGGTTCCGGTAAATGCGCATGTCGATCCTGTTGCAGCACCTGCTGCCGCACAAGCTGCTCTCCTCGATCGTGCGACGCGCGACGCGCTGGACGTTCGCGCCGTGGAAGAACCTGCTGATCGGTACGGTCGTGCGCCGCTACGCGGTCGATCTCGCCGAGGCCGAGAGCGCGAGCTACGACGACTACGCGCATTTCAATGCGTTCTTCACCCGCGCGCTGAAGCCGGGCGCGCGGCCGATGCCGGCCGACGCGGCCGCGGTCGCCTGCCCCGCCGACGGCCACGTCAGCCGCTCCGGCACGATCACCGACGGCCGTCTGCTGCAGGCGAAGGGCATCGAGTTCAGCGCGGCCGAGCTGCTCGGCGACGCCGCCGCCGCACAGGCCTACGCCGGCGGCGATTTCGTGACGATCTATCTGTCGCCGCGCGACTACCACCGCGTGCACATGCCGCTCGACGGCGAGCTGGTCGAGACGCTGCACGTGCCCGGACGCCTGTTCGGCGTCGCGCCGTTCGTCGTCGCCGCGGTGCCGCGCCTGTTCGCGCGCAACGAGCGCCTGGTCTGCCATTTCCGCCACGCGCGCGGACCGTTCGCGGTCGTGCTCGTCGGCGCGATGCTCGTGTCCGGCATCGAGACGGTCTGGAACGGCATCGAGGTGCCGCCGTACGCGAAGCGGCCGCTGCGGCGCGACTATCGCGGGCGCGGCATCCGCCTCGCGCGCGGCGACGAGCTCGGTCGCTTCGACATGGGCTCGACCGTCATCGTGCTGCTGCCGGCCGCGCTCGCGCGCATCGATCCGGCGCTGCGCGACGAGCAGGCGGTGCGCGTCGGCGACGCGATCGGACGCGTGCGTGGACAAACCGTGACGGAGTTCGAAGAACCGTGACGCGGTCGACGCGCTCGCGGCGCCGCGCTCCTAGAATCGACGCCGCCGCAGACGTCGCCGCTCGCTGCGGCAGGGAGGACCGATGGCGTTCGTGACCCGACTGATCGCGCTGACGCGTGCCGTGCAGCTGCGGCGGCAGCTCCGCGAGATCAACAAGGCCGTCGAGGAGCTCGCGCCGAACGTGCGGCGCCAGCTCGCCGCGATCGCGCTGCGCGAGTTCGCGAGCGCGTCGAAGAGCGAGTTCCCGCACCTCTACGCGACGCCGCCGGAGCAGAAGTACCGTGCCTGGGGCAGCGGCACCGAGATCGGCATGGAACGCCTGCGCTCGGACAACCTGCAGGTGCGCCTGCGCGGCGTCGCGCTGTGGCTGACGGTCGCGTATCACGAGACGAAGGACTCGCCGTTCGGCGAGCAGCAGGAGCTGCACCGGCAGGTCATGCGTTCGCTGCGCGCGTTGAAGCAGTCGATTCCGGCGTCGGATCTCGATCGCTGGATGATCGGCGAGGCCGAGGCGGCCTGAGCCGCGCGGCGGCGGCCGTGCAGACCGGCGCGGTCAGCGCCGGCACTCCGGCAGCTTCAGCGACTGCCCCGGCTTGACCCGATAGTCCGGCGCGCGCAGGCCGTTCGCGGCCGCGATCTCGCGCGCGCTCGCGCAGCCGCTGCGCCGCGCGATCGACGCGAGCGTGTCGCCGTGGCGCACGGTGTAGGTCTTCGTGCGCGGTCGCGCCGCGGGGCCGCGCGCGAGCGCGACCGGCGGCGGCGACGGCACGATCGCCGAATGCAGCTCGGCGGCGAGCTGCGTCCAGCGGCCGTCGGCGCAGTCGCGCGCGTAGACGCGCTCGAGCTTCAGCGGCACCGCGAGCCGCGTGCCGGCGGGCTGCTGCTGCTGCGGGTCGAGCTGCGGATTCAGGTTGCGCAGCGCGCGGAACCAGCCGTCGCGCGCGTCGCCGTCCTGGCCGAGGCAGACGGTCAGCTCCGCGATCGAGGCCGGCCGCTTCAGCACGATCGCGCCGGGCTGCGCGGCGACCTTCGGAAATTCGAGGTGGTAGCGCTCCGGATGCATGAACAGCCATGCGGCGGCGAGCACCATCGGCACGTAGTCGCGCGTCTCCTGCGAGACGCCGTAGTAGATCTCCGGATCCCAGAAGCTCGCCGGCCCGCCCTTGCCGGCGAGGCGCTGCATCGCGCCCTCGCCGCCGTTGTACGCGCCGATCACGAGCTCGAGATTGTTGTTGAAGATCGCGAGCTGCTCGTTGACGTAGGCCGCGTTGGCGCGCGCGGCGAGCTTCGGATCGAAGCGCTGGTCGAAGCCGTCGACGGTGGACAAGCCGAAGCGCAGGCCGGTCGCGTACATGAACTGCAGCGGGCCGGCGGCGCCCGAGCGCGACACCGCGTGCACCTTGCCGCCCGATTCCTTCGCGAGCATGCCGAACAACAGCGCCTCCGGCAGGCCCGCCTTCTCGTACTCCGGCCACATCAGATAGCGCATGTACGCGTAGTTCTCGTACGCGTCCATCAGGTTCGGCCGATACTGCGTCAGCCATTCCTCGAGCGCGGCCTTGACCGGTCCGTTCAGCGCGATGATCTCGCCGAGGTCGCGCCCCTTGAGCAGCGCGACCGAGCGTCCGAGCTGCGGCAACGCGGCGACGACCGGCGAGCGCTCGCCGGCCTCGCCGGTCGCTTCCGGCGTCGGCCCGCCGGTGTCGCCTTCGGCATCGTCGCCGCGGCCGACGCCGAGGCGCAGCAGGTTGTCGAAGCCCGCGACGAAGCGCTGCGGATCGCAGCCGGGCAGCCCGATGCAGCTCGTCGCCGCGGCGCGCAGGTCGTCGAGCGCGGCCTTCATCTCGCCTTGCGCGCGCGCGGTGTCGCCGCCGCGCGCGAGCTCGAGGCCGGCCGCGTAGCGCTTCGCGTCCTGTTCGAGCCGGTCGTACAGCGCGCCGGCCGCGCTCGCCGACGGATCGGCGCCGGCCGCGGCGGCGGCAGCCGGCGGTTTCGCGCGCGGCGGTGTGCCGGCGCAGGCGGCGAGCGCGAGGAGCGAAGCGACGAGAGAGACGCGAAGCGACAGCGGAAACGGCATGCGGTACTCGAAACGGCATTCGGAAGCGGCCGCGGCAAGGTAACCCGCGGCGAGCGCGCTCGGCAATCGCCGTGCCGCGGCGGCGAGCGTGCGCAAGCGCGATGCGGTGTCGGCGCGCGCACGAACCGGCGCGCGGCCGTGTCCGCGCGAAATCCGCGGGCGCATCTGCGCTCCGCGCGAGCTTCGCGCGCGGCGCGGCGCTGCGCCTTCCGGCGATCATCGCCGGCGGCGCCGCGCGCGACGCATCGTGATTGCGCGGGGCGCCCGCGGCGGGTCCGCGACTTCGGCGAATCGTCGCAGGACCGCCGCGCCGCGTGCGCGCAGGCGGCCCATCCTCGCGCCGCGCCGGCCGACGCCGGCCGCATTCGATGCACGCCCGTGACCGGATGGCCGCTCGCGGCCAAGCGCACGTGCGGCCCGGCCGCCTACTTCGCCAGACCGCCGAGCGGCACGTACGGATTGATCGACGTGGCGCGCCACCACTGCTTCTCGGGGCCGAGGATCTGCAGCTCGAAATGCAGGTGCGGCGCATCGGCGTTGGCGTCGCCGGTGCTGCCGACGAAGCCGAGCACGTCGCCGCGATGCAGCGTCTGCCCCTCGACGAGGCCCGGCGCATAGCGGTCCAGATGCGCGTAGTAATAGACGACCTGCCGGGTCGGATCGAATTCGTACACGGTCAGGCCGCCGCGCTTGCTGTCGAACAGCTTGACGACGGTGCCGTCGTGCGCGGCGAGCACCGGCGTGCCGCGCGGCGCCATGATGTCGATCGCGTCGTGCACGCGGCCTTCGCTGCGCGCATGCGTGAACGTGTCGACCAGATCGGCGGCCTTCACGCCCTGCACGGGAATCAGCAGGCCGCTGACCGCCTCGACCGGCACGCTGTCGGGCACGCCGGGCGGTCGCGCGCCGCCGGACGCGGCAGCCGGAACGGCATCGGCGGCGGCCGCCGCCGGCGCGTGGTGCGCGGCCGCGCCGGACGAACGCGCCGCGGCGTAGACCGACGGCGCGTGCGCCGACATCGGGGCAGCGACGGCGGCGAATGCGGTCGGGTCCGAGGCCGCGGCGCTCGGGCGCGTGGCGGCCGATGCCGCGGCCGCGGCGCTCGCCAGCAGACCCGGCACGAGCACGAGCAGGCTTCGCGTGACGGTCACGGCTGCAGGATCGCCGGCATGTTCGGCTTGACCGCGCGCGACACCTCGAGCGCGCTCCAGTTGGTCAGCCGGATGCAGCCGTGCGACTGCGTCTTGCCGACGTGCGAGGGTTCGGGCGTGCCGTGGATGCCGTAGTGCGGCTTGGAAAGGTCGATCCACACGACGCCGACCGGATTGTTCGGCCCGGGCTTGATCACCGCCTTCGACTGGCTCGACTTCGCGTCCCAGAACAGCTTTGGGTTGTAGTGGAAATCGGGATCGTGCCCGACGCCCAAGATCTTCCACTGGCCGATCGGCAGCGGATCGTGGCTCGAGCCGGTGGACGCGGGATACTGCGCGACCACCGTGCCGCCCTCGTCGACGAGCGCGACCGTCGAATCGGAGCGATCGACGACGACTCTCGCGATCGCGGGCAACGGCGCCTCGTCGCGCACGTTCGGCACGACCAGGGTCTCGCCGGCCTTGCCGAAATCCTTGCCCGGGTTGAGCTGACCGAGCAGGTCCGGGCTGACGTGGAAGATCTCGCCGAGCTTCTCGATCGGCGAAGCGTAGGTCAGCGCGTCGAGCTTGGCCTGCGCCATCAGATCGTCCGGGATCGGCTGGAACGGTCCGGCGACGTCGTCGTCGCTCAGAGTGACGTCGATCAGGGCCGGCGCGCCGTCCTTCTGGAGCTCGGCCCAGGTCGGAGCGTCCATCTCGCCGCTCGCGTTCAGGCCGTGGCTGGCCTGGAAGCCGGCGATCGCGCGGCGCATGTTGGTGCCGTAGGACGCGTCGATCTCGCCGGGCGAGAAGTGCGCACGGTCGAGCAGCACCTGCGCGCGCAGCACCGCCGCGCCTTTCTCGCCCGGCTTGAGCGGCGCGTCCGCGCTGGCGGCGTTCACGGCGTCGCGGGTCAGCGTGCTCGACGCGTCCGCCGGCGCCGCGGCGTGCGCCGGGCTCGCGGCGACGCCGGGGGCGGCACAGGCCGCGGCCGGCGCGCAGCCGAGGACGAACAGACAACGAATCAGCGGTGACGTCTTCATGCGGCCCTCCGGTGGGAACCCTGGCACGCACTGTGAAGAAGCCGGTCTTGCCCGAACATGAACCGCATGTTTTCCGAGCGGCGCGCCGTCGGCAGCAGGACGCGCCTGTGCGGCGCGGCCGGGCGCGGCGTGCGGCGAATTCCGGCGGCGGCGCGCGCGCCGCCCCTGCTCCGGCCGAAATCGCATTTGCCGCCCGGCGATCGTCCGTCGAGCACCGCGTGCAGCCGCGCGGTCCGCGGCACGGACCGGCGCCGCTCCCGACGAGGAGGGAGCGGCGGCACGCCTGCGCGAACGCGCGATCGGCGCCGGCCGTCGCCGCGCGCGAACCGCCGCACGCGTTTATCATCGCCGCGACCGGATGCGGCGCGCCGCGCGAGCACCGTACGCGCCCGACGCGAAGGACGACCCATGAGCGACATCTTCATCGGCAAGGGCGACCGCGAGGTGCGCCTGCTCGCGCGCTACGCGAACCGTCACGGCCTGATCGCCGGCGCGACCGGCACCGGCAAGTCGGTCTCGCTGATGCTGCTCGCCGAGGGCTTCTCGAAGCTCGGCGTGCCGGTGTTCCTCGCCGACGTCAAGGGCGACCTCGCCGGCCTGTCGCAGCCGGGCGCGATGAACGACGCGCTGAAGGCGCGCATCGAAAAGCTCGGCGTCGACTGGACGCCCGGCGCGAATCCGGTCGTGTTCTGGGACCTCTACGGCGCGGCCGGCCACCCGGTGCGCACGACCGTCTCGGAGATGGGCCCGAACCTGCTCGGCCGCCTGCTCGAGCTCAACGACATTCAGGCCGGCGTGCTCGAGATCGCGTTCAAGGCCGCCGACGACGAGGGCCTGCTGCTGCTCGACCTCAAGGACCTGCGCGCGCTGCTCGGCTACGCGGGCGACAACGCGAAGGACCTGTCGCAGCGCTACGGGCTGATCTCGCCGACCTCGATCGCGGCGATCCAGCGCGCGCTGCTCTCGCTCGAGCAGGCCGGCGGCGAGCGCTTCTTCGGCGAGCCGGCGCTCGAGCTCGCCGACTTCATGCGCGTGGACCTGTCCGGCCGCGGCGTCGTCAACGTGCTCGCCGCGGACCAGCTGATCCTGAAGCCGAAGCTGTACACGACGTTCCTGCTGTGGATGCTCTCGGAGCTGTTCGAGACGCTGCCCGAGGTCGGCGATCTCGAGCGGCCCAAGCTCGTGTTCTTCTTCGACGAGGCGCATCTCCTGTTCGACGACGCGCCGCCGGCGCTGCGCCAGCGCATCGAACAGGTCGTGCGCCTGATCCGCTCGAAAGGCGTCGGCGTGTACTTCTGCTCGCAGAACCCGGACGACCTGCCCGACGTGGTCCTCGGCCAGATGGGCAACCGCATCCAGCACGCGCTGCGCGCGTTCACGCCGCGCGACCAGAAGGCGGTCAAGGCCGCGGCCGAGACGTTCGCGCCGAACCCGAAGCTCGACGTCGCCGCGACGATCACGCAGCTCGGCGTCGGCGAGGCGCTGGTCTCGACGCTGCAGGACGGCGGCGTGCCGCTGCCGGTCGAGCGCGCGCTGATCGCGTCGCCGGGCTGCCGCCTCGGCGCGATCAGCGACGCCGAGCGTGCGGCGGTGCGCGCGCGCTCGCCGGTCGGCACGAAGTACGACACGCCGGTCGACCCCGAGTCCGCATTCGAGAAGCTCGCCGCACGCGCGCAGGCGAAGACCGCGGCCGGCGGCGCGGCGAAGGACGCACCCGGCGGCGCCGCGGCCGACGCGGGCTGGGTCGGTGCCGCGAAGGACCTGCTGCTCGGCACGAAGCGGCGTCAGGGCATGCTCGAGGCGCTCGCGAAGTCGGCCGCGCGCAACGTCGGCGGCCAGCTGTCGCGCTCGATCCTGCGCGGCGTGTTCGGCACGCTACGGCGCTGATTCCGCACGCGTCCACCGAGGAGCCGGTCATGCCGAGCCCGCCCCCGCCGAACAGGATCGTGCCGTTCTGGGAGCGCCTGCGCGAGATCGCGCGCTATCCGGCGCATCCGGCCGCGCTGACGACGATCGCGGTGCTCGCGCTGTGCCACCTGCTGCACTGGCTGCCGTTCGGGTTCGTGGTCGATTTGCTGGTCTGGGTCGGGCTGTACACCTATGCGTTCGAATGCCTGCGCGCATCGGCGAACGGCCGGCTCGAGCCGCCGGAGTTCGCGGCGACCGTCGAAGGCTCGCTCGGCTGGGCGCAGATCGCGCTGCAGATCGTCTTCGTCGCGCTGAACTTTCTCGGCTTCGTGCTGCTCGGGCCGACCGGCGGCCTCGTCGTCGCGATCGCGCTCGCACTCGCGCTGCCCGGCGCGATCATGTCGCTCGCGATGGACGAGAACCTCGCGCACGCGCTGAACCCGGCGACGTGGCTGGCGATCCTCACGCGGATCGGCTGGCCGTACGTCGCCGCCGCGGCGCTGTACTTCGCGTTCAACCTGAGCCAGCGCTACGCGCAGGCGGCGATAGTGCCGTTCCTGCCGCCGGTCGTCGCCGAGGTCGCGTTCTACTTCATCGCGCACTACGTCGTCGTCGCGACGTTCCATCTGATGGGCTATCTGATCTACCAGTACCACGACGAGGTCGGCTACGAGCCGGCGCCGCCGCCGCGGCCGCGCGGCGCTACCGACGACCCGGACCAGGCGCTGCTCGACGAGGCGGCCGCGCTGGTCCGCGAAGGCCGTCCCGACGAGGCGGTCGACCGGCTCGGCGCGCAGCTCCGCGCGCGCGGCGGCTCCGAGACCGCGCACGCGCAGTACCGCAAGCTGCTCGCGCTGGTCGGCCGCCGCGACGAGCGGCTGCGCCACGGCCGCGAGTGGATCGGCATCCTGCTCGCTCAGGACGAGGATCGCCGCGCGGTCGAAGTCGCGCGCGAGTGCGTCGAGCTCGATCCGGCGTTCCAACCGGCTGCGCCCGAGCAGGTCACGCGGCTCGCGGCGAAAGCGGCCGAGGCGAACGCGACGGACCTCGCGCTGCGCCTCGTTTCGGGCTTCCACAAGCGCCATCCGAAGCACCGCGACATCCCGACGAACTATCTGCTCGCGGCGAAGCTGCTGGTCGAGCGCAAGGGCCGCGACGCCGAGGCACGCGCGCTGCTCGACGGCCTCGCACGCACGTATCCTGAGCACCCGCTCGCGGCGGAGATCGCCGCGTATCGGCGCTTCGTCGACACGCTCGCCGCGCCGGCCGGCGCGAAGCCGGGCTGAGCGTGCGTCGCGTTCAGCCGAGCCCGGCCGCGAGCAGTCCCTGCGCCGCGTCCGCCGGCGGCGTGCCGGCGTAGGCGCGCGCGACGCGCTCGAGCAGCGGCCGCGCGGCCGCCGGATCGCCGCGCACGCGCAGCTCGCCGGCGAGCGCGAGCGCCGCGGCGACGAGGCCTTCGGTCGCCGGCGCGCGCTCGACGATCCGGCCGACGAGCTCGGCCGCGTCGGCGCCGGCGCCGATCGCGGGCCAGCGCCGCGCGAGCGCGACGAGCTCGGTCGCGGACAACGGCACGTTGCCACCGGCGGCCGCGCGGCAGTCGTCGAAGATCGCCTTCTGCTCGCGCAGCTCGGCGGGCCCCGCGGCCGCGCAGACGAGCGCGGCGCGCGCGGCGGCACGCAGGCGCGGGCGTTGCGGCTCGTAGCGCGCGCAGCGGTACAGCGCGGCGCGCACCGCGAAGTCGTGCGGCCGCCGTTCCGCGAGCGGCTCGAGCAACGCGCGCGCCGCGGCGATCTCGAGGCGGCCGATGTGCGCCTGCGCGCGTTCGAGCGCGGCCGCGTCGGCCGCCGCGGTCTCGGCGGCGACGTCCTCGTCGAGGAACTCGCGCCGTTCCCAGCCGAGCGCGCGCACGATCGCGCCGAGCACGGCGCCGACGACGATGCCGCCGGCGTGCGCATCGAACGCGACGCCGGCATCGCGGTTCCAGAACAGGTTCAGGACCTCCCAGCCGAGCCAGGCCGGCAGCAGCACGAGCGCGGGCGCCTTCACGTAGTCGAACGCGACGAAGAACCACCAGAAGAAGCGCACGCGGCGCCGCCCCCAGAGCACGCAGTACGCGCCCATCAGCGACGCGATCGCGCCGGACGCGCCGAGCACGCCGCCGGCGTCGCCCCAGTGCCAGGCCAGGCTGAACAGGCCGGAGCCGATGCCGCCGAGCAGATAGACGGCGAGGAACAGCCACGGCCCCAGCGCGCCCTCGACGAGCAGGCCGAGCACGGCGAGGAACAGCAGATTGCCGAACAGATGGCCGGCGCTCCCGTGCAGGAACATCGAGCCGAGCAGACGGCGCGGCGCGAGCTCGGAATAGCGCAGCAGCCAGCGCTCGGTGAAGACCGCATTCCAGCGCCGCTCGAACTCGTCGCGGCGCGCACGCCATTCCGCGCCGCCGACGCCGGGCACGTGGCCGGCGTGCAATGCCGCGACGAACGCGGCGTCGGACTGGAGCTGCTGCGCGGCCGGCTGCGTCGCGCCGGCTTCGACCCACGCATCGAACTCGGCGGCGCGCTCGGCCGACGCGTCCTGCGCGGCGAGCCAGTCGTGGTATGCCGGAAACTCCTCGCGCGCGAGCCCGGACTCGACGTAGCCGTCGAGCGCGCCCTCGAGCCGTTCGTCGTCGCCGGACTGCAGCACGCAGAATACGAAGACATTCGTCAGGATCAGCGCGAGCGCGGCCCACGGCAGGTTCGCCAGCCGCGGCGTGCGGTGCAACGGCAGAATCAGCATGTCGCGGTCCCCTGTGCCGCGGAAGCGCGATCTTACCCGCTCGCGTCCGTGCGGTGTTGACGCTGCCGCGCGCGCGCCGCAGCATCGCGGCCGCATGAACGGAATGCCGACATGAGCCGCTGGCGCCCGCCCGCCGCCGCATCGACCGCGATCATCACCGCCGACGGGCACCGGCGGCTGAAGCAGGAGCTCGACGAGCTCTGGCGCGTGCGCCGTCCCGAGGTCGTGCGTGCGCTGGCCGCGGCCGCCGCCGAAGGCGACCGCTCGGAGAACGCGGAGTACGTCTACCGCAAGAAGCAGCTCGCCGAGATCGACCGCCGCGTACGCTACCTCAGCAAGCGGCTCGAACGGCTGCGCGTCGTCGACGCGCCGCCGGGCGACCGCGGCGCGATCTATTTCGGCGCATGGTTCCGCGTCAAGGACGAGCACGGCGACGAGCGCGAATTCCGCATCGTCGGACCCGACGAGACCGACGCGGCGCGCGGCTGGATCAGCGTCGACTCGCCGCTCGCGCGCGCGGCGCTGAAGCGGCGCGAGGACGACGAAATCGAGGCCGAGCTGCCGGGCGGCCGCGCGCGCTTCGTCGTCGTCGGCGTGCGCTACGACGGCGCCGAATCCTGAGACGCCGACGCCGGCGGGTGCCGTCGCGCACGTGCGACCGTGCGGGCCGCGACGCGGCCGCATCGCGGCTGAAGCCTGCTCCTACGGGCGATCACGTGGCGCGCTGCGCGATCGGCGCTGTAGCAGCACGCTTCAGCGGCGAATGCGTGGCGCGCTGATGCGCGCGCCGGCGGTGCCGGCGCGCGGTCGGCGTCACTGCTGGATCGGCAGATAGACCTTGAACGACTGCTGGTCCTCCGGCGCGTCGGGCGCCGAGATCAGCTCGTCCCAGAAACGCCCGACGCCGGATTCGCTGTACTTGTAGCCGTGCGTTTCCGCGTACGCCTTCTGGTTCAGGCGCAGCAGCGGCAGCGCGGCCGGGCTGCCGGTGTAGTCGGTCTCGAGCGCCTTGCCCTGGTACCAGAGCGCCGCACGCACGTCGCCGTCGACGACGAGCAGGCCGGCCGCGTCCTTGTCGCCGGTGTTGTAGGTCTTCGGCTCGTCGCTGTCCTCGTCGCCGCCGGTGTCGGACGGCGGCGGCGTCGGCGCCTCGATCGTGTAGTCCTGCTTGTTCAGCGTGAACGTCGTCGCACTGACCGGCACCGCGATGCTGAACGCGTAGTCTTCCTCGCCCCAGTTCGTCGTGATCGTCATGCGCGGACCGGTCGCGGTCACGCCGGCCTTCTTCATCGCGGCCTCGATCTTCGTCATCGCGGCGGTCGTCGCGTCGGCGACCTCGTCGAGCGAGCGCTTCGCCTTCGTCGCGACGAGGAACACCGGCCGCGCGGCGACGTCGACGACGTCGATCTTCTGATCGCTGTAGTCGACGTTCGGGAAGCTC